>CAZETN010000159.1:0-3855 GCA_964514475.1 uncultured Bacteroides sp. | reverse complement strand
CGTTGGCGGCTCGTGCACAGTAAACGGCGCCTGACGCCGCGTCCTTGTGCCCCCCACTCGCATAGATGTCCTTGGGGTTGAGATAGTCAAGGCCGCCCTCGATAGGCATTCCGTCCACAATATAAAGGGGGTCTGAGTTGTTGATGGTGCCGATACCGCGGATACGTACGCGGGAGGCGGCGCCGGGCTGTCCTGACGACGAGGTGACGTTTACGCCCGATGCAAGACCCTTGAGCGCGTTGTCCATGCGTATCGGGGCCGTGCTGCTGAGGTCGTCGCCGCTCACTTTCGAGATGGCGGCGGTGACCACGCTCTTCTTCTGTACGCCGTAGCCCACAACCACGACTTCGGAAAGCAGATTGGAGTCCTCCACGAGGGTCACCTCCATGTTGTCGGTGGCGGGGAGTGTCTGGCTCTTGTAGCCGACAAACGAGAATGTCAGTTTCGCGCCCTGCGCGACCTGAATACGGAACTTACCGTCGATGTCGGTGCTGACACCGGTTTTCTTGCCGCTTTCGGTGACGGATACTCCTATCATGGGGTCGCCCGCTTCGTCAAAAACGGTACCGTTCACCATTGTCTGCGCGAGAGCTACTGCTGTGCCCATGATAAACATGGCAAGCAAAACAGCAAGCTTTGTTGCTTGATTTGAAATTTTGGTCATTGGATGGTTTTGGTATAGATTGGTTAGGAAAAAATTCGCCTTTACAGTGTGCCCGGACAGTCGGCCGGCGCTAATATTGACGCTGCAAATTTAATACACACAAATTAACATGTAAAGATGCGGGAAGTATCGAAGTAAGTATATCGATTTTTTAATATTTTGGTAATCAGCGCAAAAATACTGTTAATAAAAAACAAAAAGTAAGTTTCGACTTAAGCCTGAAATCTCAGGAGTCCCGCTTGACAATAGAATTATTCTCCACAGATATGTCCTCGGACGCCAGCGTCCCGCACCTCTCTGTTACCCTCACTACACATAAAGGTTCAAAATCCGCTTGATGTAATGTTTGGTGAATGTGATGACGAAAATATGATGTTATCGCTGATTACAAAGACCAAAGAATCCAACGGCAATGTAAACCAAGGAGTAGTACATCAATCACAGCGACCTATTGAGGCATCCAAAAGTGAACCATGTTATACAAAGCAAACCTTTTTCAGTATGCTTCAGATAAATATGATTCATAAACTATGCAATCAGGAATAGTTTGAAAGCATATCCCCCGGCGAGATATATTCGATTCTCAATTTGCACGATTGCCCTCGACGTCTAAAATATGAAACAGTGAAAGGGGCGGCTCCCTAATGACTGTAAGAGTAAAGATGCCAATCAGTAAAGTGCTGGTATGCCGAATAATTTTATTAACTTTGTAACCGAAATACGACCACAAAATGCAAGACAATAACACTAATCAGACATTCATACCGGAGAATGGGAATGAGATAATACTATATCAACCGGACTCGACTCTGTCGTTAGATGTAAGGGTCGAGAACGAGACCGTATGGCTCACTCAGGCACAGATGTCCGATCTGTTCCAAAGAGACCGTACGGTTATAACACGTCATATCAATAACATTTTTAAGGAGGCAGAGCTTGAGGAGAAAAGCAATGTGCATTTTTTGCACGTTGCCCAATCTGACAAGCCAATCAAGCTATATTCTCTGGATGTTATTATTTCAGTTGGTTATCGGGTTAAATCAGTCAGAGGCACTCAATTCCGCCAGTGGGCCAATAAGATACTGAAAGACTATCTTTTGCGCGGTTATAGTGTAAATCAAAGGTTATTGCACATGGAAAGCCGGATAGACCGGCGTTTGTCTGAACATGATTATCAGATAAAAGAGCTGACCGGCAAGGTTGATTTCTTCCTTCGCACCTCGCTGCCTCCGAGAGAAGGTGTATTGTTCGATGGTCAGATATTCGATGCACACAAGTTTGTCAATCAGCTTGTCCGTTCGGCAAAAAGGAGAATTATTCTGATTGACAACTATATTGATGATACAGTTCTGACACAACTTGACAACCGTAAGGAAGGTGTAGAGGCTATCATATATACACACCGTATCACTGCTGCATTCCAGCTGGATATAGACCGGCATAATAGGCAGTACGCTTCCATTGAGGTAAAGGTTGCCGCCAGAATTCACGATCGCTTTATGGTTGTTGATGATACTCTTTATCATCGGGGCTTCGATAAAAGACCTCGGTGCGAAGTTGTTTGCTTTTTCCAAAATGGAGATTTCGCCATCGCTGATATTGGATAATCTCCAGATAGTCGATTAACCGGTAAAAAACTTTACTGCAAGCAATGCTTTGGCCGGACTTTCTCTATCCGCGCACCCTTGTCGCGGTCGGGCGTGTGCTATAGCTTTCGCCGGCGACAAAACAAAAAAAGCGAAGTCAGTTGATGTCTGACTTCGCCTGTTGGCCGAGTGAATGGTCTGTGGAGTATAGCGGACTCGAACCGCTTACCTCAACACTGCCAGTGTTGCGCTCTACCAGATGAGCTAATACCCCTTGTCGGTCGGCGCCGGAGCGAGTGTGCGGGGTGACCATGAGGGCCTGTGGCCTTTTTGCTCTGCAAAGGTAGCGGGTTTGCGGCATATTTCAAAATGTTTTCAGGGCTTTGTATCTATTTTAACATTTATTAGTTGTCGGGAACGCTTTTTGTGATGTGCGGCACTTGGCGGTCACGGATTTTGTTGTAACTTTACCGAAAATATATTTATCACTTTTCTGCACGGTAAGGCGGCGAAATCAGCCTATAGGAAATGAGTGGCCGCATTTGCCGTACGACAGTCTGATCTTTTTATTTGCCAACCTTATTTTTAATACTGATTCTGACCAAATACCATTCGCATAATGACCAATCTGATTACCAACGGAATTCGTGTTCTGGCGGCTGTGGCGCTGATGGCGTCGCCGGCAGCCGGTTTTGCCCGCGACCACCAGTGCGGGCACAGTGACAAATGCTGCGGCGACCACAGTTGCCAGGTGCAGGTGGGCGCGTCGCGCACGGCCGAGTACCTGCCGCTGCTCAAGGACAAACGCGTGGCGTTGTTCTCGAACCATACCGGTATGGTGGGCGACAAGCACACCCTTGACATAATGCTTGAGAACGGGGTCAATGTGGTGTGCATATTCTCGCCCGAGCATGGTTTCCGCGGCACCGCCGACGCCGGCGAGCATGTTTCGTCGTCAACCGACCCCGTGACGGGCATCGCAATCGCCAGTCTGTACGACGGCAACAAACGTGGACCCTCCAAGGAGACAATGGACGGCCTCGACGTCATCGTTGTTGACATTCAGGATGTCGGCCTGCGCTATTATACCTATTATTGCACGATGATCGACCTGATGAACGCCGCCGCGGCCTCCGGCAAGAGCGTGGTGGTGCTCGACCGACCCAATCCCAACGGCATGTATGTCGACGGGCCGATACTTGACATGAAACACACAAGCGAGTGGGGGCGGCTGCCTATCCCCGTGGTACACGGCATGACTCTGGCCGAGCTGGCGCTGATGGCCAACGGCGAGGGCTGGCTCACCGACGGCGCCAAGGTTGACCTGAGCGTGGTTCCGTGCACAGGCTACACCCACCAGACCCGCTACGAACTGCCCATAGCCCCGTCGCCCAACCTGCGCGACATGAAGGCGATATATCTGTATCCGTCGGCCTGCTACTTCGAGGCCACTCCCGTATCGCTGGGCCGCGGCACAGACATGCCTTTCCTGTGTTACGGACACCCCGACATGACGGGGCGTGACTTCGAGTTCACACCGCGCAGTGTGGCGGGTGCAAAAAATCCTCCGCAGCTCGATAACCTGTGTCACGGTGTTGACCTGCG
>CAZETN010000158.1:0-3860 GCA_964514475.1 uncultured Bacteroides sp. | reverse complement strand
GGGCGCCAGACCTATGGCTACGGCAGCCGCATATCGCCCCTGTACATGTGCGCCTTCTACAACGCCATCGCCAACGACGGCCGCTTTGTGCGTCCCCGCATAGTGAGCGCCCTGCGTATGCCCGACGGCACAGACTCGATACTGCCCGTCACCTATGTCCGCGACCGAATCTGCTCGGCCGAGCATGCGCGTCAGGTGCGCGAGATGCTGCGCCGCGTCATATACGAAAAAGGCGGTACGGCAAAGATGCTTAAGAGCGACATGGTGGAAATATGCGGCAAGACGGGCACGGCCAAACTCACCTACGAGATAACCCCGCAGCAGCGCAAGGCATGGGCCGAGGCCCTCAAAAAGGCCCGTACGCGCGAGGACTCTATTGCCGCGCGCCCCAAAATCCCGGGCGGCTACCGCGAGGGCCATTACCGTCTGGCCTTCTGCGGCATTTTTCCCTACGACAATCCCAAGTATACCTGTATGGTGCTCATATCCAATCCGAAGCCCGGAGTGCGTTCGGCCGGATACACCAGCGGTATGGTGCTTAAACGCGTGGCCGAGAAACTGTACTCGCGCGGACTGCTCGACAATAGCTCGAACTACCGCTTCGACGCTGACGGCACTCCGGTCAGTGCCCGTGGTGCCGCCCCCGTGCTCTATGCCGGCATGGACTCCGCAAGGCGTAATCTTGTAAAAAGTACTCTTGGTACCGGCAAAGCGGGAACTTTGCGTGAACCGGCGCCGGTACAGGCGGGCAGGGTACCCGATGTCCGCGGACTGAGTGTCCGCGACGCCCTGCAGCGGCTCGAGACGGCCGGATACCGCGTGCATGTGCGCGGCTCCGGATACGTGGCCGGCCAGACGCCGGCGCCGCAGACCCCGGCCAGACCCGGCACCACGGTGACGCTTAATCTCGACACTTATACTTACCGTTAATCAATCGGTAACCGGTAATTGAAAATAAAGCAAAATCTGTAACAGCAATCAATGAAACTGAAACAACTGTTGAGCGATATTATATGCGAGCGCGTGACCGGCGACGACGGTATTACCGTCACCGGCGTGGCCAGCGACTCGCGGCGCGTGCAGCCGGCGAATGTGTTCGTGGCCGTCAGCGGCCCGGACGCCGACGGCCACCGCTATATATCCCAGGCTATCGCCGCCGGCGCAACTGCCGTCGTCTGCGAGACCATTCCGGCCGACGCTCCGGGCGATGTAGTCTGGATTCAGGTGCCCTCGTCGGCAGTAGCGCTGGGCTATCTGGCATCGCAGTGGTACGGTAATCCATCGCGCAAGCTCACGCTGGTGGGAGTGACCGGCACCAACGGAAAAACAACTGTGGCCACGCTGCTGTACGAGGCCGCCCGTCTGGCCGGACACAAGGCCGGACTGCTGTCCACAGTCGAGAACCGTGTCAACGACGAGCGTTTCCCGACCGCCAACACAACCCCGTCTCCCCTGGAGACAAACCGGCTGCTGGCGCGCATGGTCGAACAGGGCTGTACCTTCGCGGCAATGGAGTGCTCGAGCCACGGCCAGGTGCAGAAGCGTACGGCGGGGCTGCACTTCGCCGGATGTGTCTTCACCAACCTCACCCGTGACCATCTCGACTATCACGGAACCTTCGACAACTACCTGGCGGCCAAGAAGTCGCTCTTCGACGACCTTCCGCGCACAGCCTGGGCGCTGACAAACGCCGACGACGCACACGGTGCCGTGATGTTGCAGAACTGCCGTGCCGCGCGCCATACCTATTCCATGCGCGGAACGGCCGATTTCCGCGGGCGCTGTATCGAGGCACGCATCGACGGCACGCTGATGAGTGTGAACGGCACCGAAGTCGAGACACACTTCGCGGGGCGCTTCAACTGCTACAACCTGCTGGCCGTGTATGGCGCCCTGTGCCTGATGGGCACCGACCCCCGCGATGCCGCCGTGACACTGAGCAGGCTCGTGCCTGTGTCGGGACGGTTCCAGTGGTTCCGTTCGGCCGACGGGGTTACCGTTGTCGTCGACTATGCCCACACCCCGGACGCACTTGCCAATGTGCTTGATACGGCGGGGGAGGTGCGCACACGCGGCAGCCGCATCGTCACCGTCACCGGCGCCGGCGGCAACCGCGACCACGGCAAACGTCCGCAGATGGGTCTCGAGGTCTCGCGACGCAGCGACCGTGTGATTATCACCTCGGACAATCCCCGCGACGAGGACCCGGCCGACATCGCAGACGACATCGCCGCCGGTATTCCGGTGGACAGTGACGTGCGCACCGACATCATTCTCGACCGCGCGGCCGCCATACACGCCGCCGTCATGGAAGCCGCTCCCGGCGACATCATCCTTGTCGCCGGCAAGGGCCACGAGGATTATCAGGAGTTCGCCGGTCACCGCCGTATCCATTTCGACGACCGCGAGCAGGCGCTTGACGCTATCGCTGAACGCGACAAATCAAACAGCAACCAGTAACCGGGGCGCCGGGAAGGACAACATCCCTACGCCTGTCACCTAACACATACGCAAAGTGTTTTACTATCTTTTTCACAAACTGCTTGAATACGGCGTGCCCGGCGCGCGCCTGATGGAATATGTAACCGTGCGGTCAGGAGCCGCCTTTGTGCTGGCGATGCTCATCGCCATGATTTTCGGGCGCCGCATCATCGACATGCTGCAGAAACGCCAGGTGGGCGAGGTCGTGCGCAACCTCGGCCTGGAGGGGCAGATGAAAAAGGCCGGCACCCCGACCATGGGCGGTGTAATCATAATTCTGTCCATAATCGTCCCCTGTCTGCTGGTGGCCAATCTCACCAATCCCTACATGCTGCTGATGCTGCTGTCCACCCTGTGGCTGGGCGCCATCGGCTTTTTGGACGACTATAAGAAAATCGAGTACCACAACAAGGACGGCCTCAAGGGCAAGTACAAGATTGTCGGTCAGGTAGGCATAGGCGTCATCGTCGCCGGCACCATGTACTTCAGCCCGGCTTTCACCACAGTCGCCAACAGCGAGGTGACACGCGGGGGCGCCAGCACCGAGACCGTCATCGTCTACGAAGACGCTCCGCAGAAGGCACCCGTGACCACCATTCCATTCATCAAGAACCATAACTTCGACTATTCGTCGCTGACAGGGTGGGCCGGCAAACACGCCGAGACACTCGGATGGGTCGCTTTTCTGTTGATTACCATCTTTTTCGTGGCCGCGACCAGCAACGGCGCCAACCTTACGGACGGCATCGACGGTCTGGCTACCGGATGTTCGGCCATCATAGGCATGGCGCTGGTGATAATGGCCTATCTGGGGTCGAATGTCATCTACTCGTCATATCTCAATATAATGTACATACCGGGCTCCGAGGAGCTGGTAGTGTACATGGCGGCTTTCATAGGCGCGCTGGTGGGTTTCCTGTGGTACAACGCCTATCCCGCGCAGGTATTCATGGGCGACACCGGGTCGCTGACTTTAGGGGGTATCATAGCCGTCTTCGCCATCCTCATACATAAAGAGCTGCTGCTGCCGGTGCTGTGCGGAATTTTCTACGTCGAGGACCTGTCGGTGATGATTCAGGTAGCCTACTTCAGGGCTACCGGCGGCCGTCGTGTCTTCAAGATGACGCCGCTGCACCATCATTTCCAGAAACCGGGAGGCACTGTCGACGCCCTTGTCCAGAAACCCTGGGCGCCGGTACCCGAAAGCAAAATCACCGTCCGCTTCTGGATCATAGGCATAATACTGGCTGTTCTCACGTTTGTGACACTTAAAATACGATAAATAATGAAATCGGACAACAAAATAATAGCCGTCCTCGGCGGCTGCGAGTCAGGCACTGGCGCTGCCGTGCTGGCCAAGGACAAGGGCTTCGATGTCT
>CAZETN010000157.1:0-3860 GCA_964514475.1 uncultured Bacteroides sp. | reverse complement strand
CGACGTGCCTCCAACGGCCACTTCCGCGACGTGCAGCAGCTCGAGATGGCTATCGGCGGCAATGACGGCATAAAGCTGTTTTCGCTGGCCGGCATAGCGATAGTGGCCATAGCCGTTGTACTGGGATGGCTGATTTATCACGGAGTGCGCTGAGCCGGCGCAATTCGGCTGCCAATCAATCACTGAGCAAGTTGAAGAAATCCGCTTACAGAATATAAGAGCCCTGACTTGCCTGTGTATAACTAATTTTTGAAATTTACCTACTTATATTTTGACCTTGGCCAATACAGTTAAAAAATCACAGATAGAGATACGTCCCGTAGCTCCGGTAAAGAGCGGGCTGCGCCGCTATGTGCAGTTCGGCATTGACCTGTATGCCGGCAATCCCTGTTATGTGCCGCCTCTGGTGCTTGGCGAAATCAACACGCTGATGCCTGACAAGAACCCCGCCTTCGAATACTGCCGCGCGCAGTCGTTCATGGCTTATTGCGACGGCGTGCCGGTGGGACGCATAACCGGCATCGTCAATACACTGTGGAACAAGAAGACCGGACAGAAGGCCGTGCGCTTCGGATGGGTTGACTTCATCGACGACCCGGATGTGTCCTCGGCGCTTATCAAGGCCGTAGAGGTATGGGGACGCCGGCAGGGCATGACTCGCATAGTGGGTCCATTGGGTTTCAGCGACATGGACCCCGAAGGCATGCTTATCGAGGGCTTCGACGAGATGGGCACGATGGCCACCATATACAACTACCCTTACTACAAGGAGCACATGGAGCGTCTGGGTTTCGCCAAGGAAGCCGACTGGATCGAGTACCGCATCACAGTGCCCGAACGTATCCCCGACAAATACATGCGTGTGGCCGACATTGTGCGCCGACGGTTCGGGCTTGAGACACCGCGGTATACCTCGCGCAAAAAACTGAAGGAGGACTACGGACAGGCCATATTCAGCCTCATCAACGAGGCCTTCGGCAAACTGTACGGCTATGTGCCGCTGACCCCGCGGCAGATCGACTACTATGTGGATATGTACCTGGGGCTCTTACGTCTCGACGACGTATGCGTGATTACCGACAGCAACAAGGAACTTGTGGGTGTGGGCATATCGATGCCGTCGCTCTCCAAGGCGTTGCGCTCGTGCGACGGCAAACTGTTTCCCACGGGATGGTACCGGCTGCTGAAAGCCATCCGGGGCGGCTCGGATGTAGTGGACCTGATGCTTGTGGCCATCAAGCCCGAATATCAGGGCAAAGGTGTCAACGCACTGCTGTTTTCGGTACTGCTGCCCAACTACATAGCCCACGGTTACAAGTATGCCGAGAGCAATGTCGAACTTGAAGGAAACGAAAACGTGCAGAAGCAGTGGGAGTACTTCGAACGCCGTCAGCACCGCCGGCGCCGCTCGTGGGGAAAGGATATATGAACAAAACACCGTCTTTATACCTTTTTACATTTATAGACTGTTTTTTACTCTTAACCTCTAACCATAAAACACCTGTAATGAAAATCTCTACTCTTGCCGGACGGCACGGAACGCTCAGGCGCCTGACAGCCGCAGTGTCGGCGATACTGATATGCGCGTTGTACCTGCAGGCCGAAATTCCTGCGGGTTATTACCGGAGCCTCAACGGCAAAAAGGAAGCTGACCTCAAGACCGCCATATACAATCTTGTCAGCAACTTTGTCGCGCCCACCGACCCTTCGGGCTTTGCCACCCGATACAGCGCACTGCCGACATACTTCCAGCAGACCGACCTGTACCCCCAGTCGAAGCGATGGTGGGACATGTACTCTAATATTCCTCTGTACGCGCCTTCATTCTCGGGTCTCAACCGCGAGCACTCGTTTCCTAAAAGCTGGTGGGGCGGCAGTACCACCATCAACGCATACATCGACCTCAACCATCTTTATCCCAGCGAGATGAAGGCCAACACGGCCAAGTCCAACTATCCGCTGGGTACAGTCGACACCCGTCAGAGCATCAAGTTTGACAACGGCTGCTGCAAGGTAGGCTACCCCGTTTCGGGCCAGGGCGGCGGCGCCAACTTCGTTTTCGAACCCGCCGACGAGTACAAGGGCGACTTTGCGCGCACCTATTTCTATATGGTGACCTGTTACCAGAACCTAACGTGGAAAACTACCTACATGGTTGCCCAGAACACTTATCCCACCCTTAACCGGTGGTCGGTGGACCTGCTGCTGAAATGGCACCGCCAGGACCCCGTTTCGGAAAAGGAGACACTGCGCAACGACGCGGTATACAAGATACAGAACAACCGAAATCCATTCATCGACTATCCGCAGCTTGCCGAGTACATATGGGGCAACCGCGTTGGCGAGGCTTTCAGCGAGAGCAGCGGCGGCCAGCCTGCCGGCGACCCCGAGCTCATCACACCCGTGCAGGACATGGAGCTGGAGTTCGGCGAGGTGGCTCTGGGCCAGACATCGCAGGCAAAACTCTGGTTCAACGGCACCAACATAACCACACCGCTGAGCCTGCGCCTGTACCGCGACGACTATCAGCAGTTCGAAATTCCTACCCGCAGTATTGCCGCGAGCCTTGTAAACTCGGAGGAAGGGTACTGGCTGACCGTGACCTATAAACCCACCGAGCTGGGTGACCATACGGCCCGTCTGCTTATTTCGGACTATGCCCCGACGGGTTCGCGAGCCATTGAAGTGCGCGGTTCGTGTCTTCCGGTTCCCGAACTCGGAGCCTGCACGGCCCTGGCGCCCACCGACATCACCGACGAAGGCTATACCGCCAACTGGACGGTGCCGGCCGCCGATGTGGTCGACTACTGGGTGGTTACCCGCACGCGCTATGTCAACGGCACGGCGTCGACCGAGGAAGTGCTCGCCGAGGGTACCTCGCAGTATATGGACGATTTCGATACTGCCGATTACGAGACTTACTCGGTACAGTCGGTGCGTCTGGGTTACCGCAGTCCTATGAGTAACATTGTAACGGTGAACCATGCCGGAGTCAGCGATGTCACTGTCGACGATCTCCCTCTGGCGGTGTCGGTATTCGAGGGCGCCCTGCGTTTCGATGTGGCCTCGGAGCACACCAACGCACGCATATTCGACACCCAGGGCCGTCAGGTCATGTGCATCGGTGTCGTCACTCCGGGTATGATGATTAATATGGCCGGCGGTATTTATCTGATAGTAACGGACCAGCAGAAACGACCCGTCAAAGCCATTATACGCTGAACATATCATGACAGATAACAGAAACGAAATTACAACGGTGTCGCATACAACCGTATCCGACAGGCTCCGCTATCTGATAGTGACCCTGCGCAAGTCGCAGGCCGAGTTCGCCAGGCTCATACAGGTGGACCCCGGCAACCTGTCCAAGATGCTTACAGGACGCACACGCCTGTCGTCGAAAATGCTCGACCGCATCGCCTCCAATACCGGCTGCTCGCTGCAGTGGCTGATGTATGGTACCGACGTTCCGTTCGCCAAAGAGGGGAATGCGGGCATGAAGGAAATAGAAAAGTCCGGAAGCGAGCAGATAAGTACGGACGCAAGCCAGGGGGGGGCACCGGTATATGACATCGACGTCACCGCCGGCGCCATGGAGCTGTCGCGGATGTTCACACAGGACCGCGTGATAGGGTGGCTTAACATGCCCAATCTTACTCCCGGGCTGCCGCTGGTGCGCGTGTCGGGCGAATCGATGAAACCGCGCATCAGCGACGGCAGCTATGTGCAGATACGTCAGGTGGCGGTTTCGGGCACCATATTCTGGGGGCAGACCTACGTGGTGGTGCTCGATGGCTACCGTATGTTAAAAATTCTGCGGCGCCACAGCAATCCGTCGATGGTGATACTGCACAGCCTCA
>CAZETN010000156.1:0-3878 GCA_964514475.1 uncultured Bacteroides sp. | reverse complement strand
CCTGGCGCAAGCCTTTATTCTTGGCCGCGATTTCATTGGCGACGACGATGTGTGTCTTGTCCTCGGCGATAACATTTTCTACGGCATGGGCTTTTCGGGAATGATGCACAAGGCGGTGCGTGACGCCGGTGCCGGGCGTGCCACAGTTTTCGCCTATCCGGTCACCGACCCGCAACGCTACGGAGTAGTAACTCTTGACGAAGACGGACGCCCTGTGCGCATCGTCGAGAAGCCTGCTGCGCCGGAAAGCGACAAGGCCGTGGTGGGGCTGTATTTTTACCCCCATGACGCTGTTGATGTGGCTACCGGTGTACGCCCGTCAGCTCGCGGCGAGCTTGAGATTACATCTGTAAACGAGTATTATCTGAACAACGGCCGTCTTGACGTGCAGTGTTTCGGCCGCGGGTTTGCGTGGCTCGATACAGGTACCGTTGACTCGCTTATGGAAGCCTCGCAGTTTGTGCAGGCTATCGAGAAACGTCAGAGCCTGAAAATCGCCGCCATCGAAGAAGTTGCTTTCCGTCGCGGCTTCATCGGAGCCGAGCAACTTCGCGAACTCGCGCGTCCTCTTATGTCAAACGATTACGGCCGCTATCTGATGCGACTGGCCGACAACGAACAGTAACAGGCTATGCGTCCCCAAATTATTGAAATAGAGAAGCACACCGACCCCCGCGGCAACCTGAGCGTAATCGAGGGCGGAAAAGGTGTGCCCTTTGACATACGGCGTGTGTTTTACCTGTATGACGTTCCGGCTGACAGTGAGCGCGGCGGTCATGCCCACTACCATGCCATACAATTACTTGTTGCGGTGTCCGGTTCGTTTGATGTTGTATTGGACAACGGAATCGAGCAGCGGCGTTACACCCTTAACCGGCCATACCGCGGGCTCCTCATTCCGCCCGGGTACTGGCGCACGATGGACAATTTCTCGTCGGGAGCCGTGTGTATGGTTATTACCAATGACCCTTACGACGAGGCCGATTATATACGCGACTACAACGTTTTCAAAACACAGGAGGTTCCGCCGAAACCATTCTGAGCAACAGATGAAGCGTTATCCCTTCCTTGACCTTAAAACCGTAAACGCACCGTACCGCGACGCCCTTGTCGAGGCCATGACGCGTGTCGTTGACAGCGGATGGTATGTCGGAGGTGCGGAAGTGGATAATTTCGAGAAGGCACTTGCCGAACAGACAGAGGCGCCCTATGCAGTAGGGCTTACCAACGGACTTGACGCCCTGAGGCTTGCCTTGCGCGGTTATATCGAGCTCGGACGGCTGAAACACGGAGACAAGGTGATGGTGCCCGCGAATACTTACGTGGCTACCGTACTGGCCATCACCGACAATGGCCTTGAGCCGGTGTTTGCCGATGCCTCGGTGGAGACGCTGAATATGGATACCGGTCGCCTTGAAGAATATTGGGAAGAGGGTGTAAAGGCGATAATGCCTGTGCATCTTTATGGCCGCGTTTGCTGGGACGAGCGGTTGCGTGATTTTGTAGAAAAACATGATTTGCTTGTAATTGAGGACAATGCGCAGGCTATCGGTGCCAGGGTATGCGTGCCGGGACTTTTCGGAACGCACCGGAGTGGCGCGCTGGGTCATGCCGGGTGCTTCAGTTTTTATCCGACAAAAAACATCGGCGCGCTGGGCGATGCCGGCGCACTTGTCACGCATGACGCCGATTTGGCGGAAGCAGTGCGCGCCATCCGTAATTATGGCAGTGTGAGACAGTACGACAACATATATAAAGGCCTTAACTGTCGGCTTGACCCGGTCAAAGCCGCTCAGCTGATGGTCAAGCTGCCGCATGTGGATGAGGAGAATGCGCAACGGGCCCGTCTGGCTGCGATATATGATACGCAAATCAATAATCCGTTGGTGATCAAGCCGAAGTTCTGCGCTGACGGAAGCTGTGTCTGGCACCAGTATGTAGTCCGTGTCAATAATCGGGATGCATTTCGCAGCTATTTGCTTGAACACGGAGTGGAGACTGCCGTTCATTACGCCACGCCACCTTACCGGCAGACCTGTTATGCCGAATATTCGGGAACTGATATGCCTGTCAGCGACGAGATTGCACGCACGTGTGTGTCGCTCCCGATTACCCGATGCACATCCGAGACGGATGCCGGCGATATTTCGGCGATTATTAACGCATACAAGCACTGAAAACTGTAAAAGTCAAGTTGTTTAACGCCATTTTGGAATGGCGGGAATGGTTGTTGCCCATGTGTGAATGTATCTTTGTATCGTCAAAGAAAAGAAACACAAAAATTTGGAACTATGGCAACAATCTCCTCGACCGATACAATTTTTGCAACCGTAAAGCAGCGTGGCAGCATGGTGGCCAACATACGCATCAGCGGAGTAGAGACAATGGCACATATAATGCGTGAAGTGCGCACACAGTTGGGTGCTGTCAGCGGATTGCTTACAATCGACCTCCGTAACCAGTCCCAGGGCTGGAACACGCGTCAATCAATTATGCTGTGACAGCGGAGCTTGTACAAAAAGTCAGCGAGTAACAATGTGAAGAGGGCAAACGCCGTCTGTGACATCGCCCGGGGAAGGCAGCACAGACGGCGTCCGTCATCAGTTCAGCAGCCTCTTTATGACCGGATATAGTTTTTCGGCGTAATGCTGAAATCCGAGATCGGTAAAATGATAGTTGTCCACAGTGCATTCATAATCATTCCCGATTACATTCTCACCCGGGAAATAATGCAGATTCGGGTCGGTATTGACACTGAAAAAACGCTCGAGATAGATATTTTTGGAGCGCAGATCATTGTACGTTTTTTTGTCGAAGCGCGCAACCGGAAACATGGGACTTCCGACAACAAGTATGGGCAGTACGGGGTGCCGTCGGCGTATTGTTGCGATGAAGGGCGTCAGGCGTTCCTCAAGCATTGCGGCGTCGCGTACGTTTGGGCACACGTCTATAACGACCAACGACGGGTCGGAGCAGGCGATGAGGTCGGCGCTTTCCGGATCAAGGCGCCCGTTTCCACTGAATCCGAGATTCATTACCTGTCGGTCGAGCATGCGTCCCAGTATTGAAGTGAATACCATGCCCGGACGGCTGGCGCAGCCACCCTGTAGAATGGAGGTGCCGTACATGACAATGTAATCGTCCTTGCGGGGCGAGTCAATGTGCGGAAAAATCACAGTAGCCGCCGAGTCGGTACCGATATACAGTGAGTCACAACGGTCGTACAGGGGTAGGTAGAGCATGTATTCGCGCATGCGCGGTTCCATGTTCTGAATGATTACCATACGCGGATGTGTGTCGCGGATGCCCGGGCGACCTGAGCCGAGAGTAGTCCAGTGGCCGTCGTCATCAAGTGTGTACAGGTCGAGGCCGTGTACGCCCGTGGGGGTCATATGGTCCATGTTGAACGCACCGGTCTTGTAGCTTGCACCTATGGCCGAGGCGTTGCTGGCAAAGCGGATGTACATGCCGGCGGTGTTCCGGCCGAGAGCCGCGAGGTCGTCGCGGATTTTACCGTTCAGCGACTGCGGCAGGCGACAGTAGGTTACCGAGTCACCATGCACAAGAGTGCCGAACAGCGGCAACGTGTCGGCTGCATGCCATACCAGGTCAGACGTTTTAAGTGCGTTGGCTGCGACGCAGCACAGAAACAGCAAGAGGGATAAAATATATTTTTTCATGGTTTCAATAATAAGCGTGTTTCGGGCGTTATTCATGTATGGACACAAAGTTACAACAAAATAGCGAGATAGAGACGCACCCGTGGCCACCGTTTGTGCCGCCGTCCGCAAAGGTGCTGATAATGGGAACTTTTCCGCCAGGGCCGCATCGCAGATTCTACCTGCAAGTGCAAAATTAGGCAATAAATTTGAAGAACT
>CAZETN010000155.1:0-3880 GCA_964514475.1 uncultured Bacteroides sp. | reverse complement strand
TGAGTTCTTCAAATTTATTGCCTAATTTTGCACTTGCAGGTAGAATCTGCGCACCGCGGCCGATTTTGGCATTTTTTGTCGTAACTTTGCCGACGCAGGGACAACGCGTAGTCCTGCCGATACCTGAAAAGACCTATAATTCATCACTCAAATTCTACGATTAATTTCCATGAAACTTAAAAACCTACTGGTAGCTGTGGCCGTGTCGCTGCTTTGCACGTCGGCCGCCATTGCCAATCCGCCCAAACGTGAGATGCGCTCGGTATGGATTGCGGGCATGAACATCGACTGGCCCTCAAAAAAAGGCACTACGGCCGCTATACGCGCCGAGCAGCAGCAACAGCTCGTGACCATGCTCGACAACTACAAGAAAATGGGCCTCAACAATGTATGCCTGCATGTGCGCCCGCGTGCCGACGCATATTATAAATCCACCCTCGAACCCTGGAGCGCCGACCTGTCCGGAACACGCGGAAAGGATCCCGGATGGGACCCCCTGGCATTCGCCATCGAGGAGTGTCACAAGCGCGGCATGGAAATCTACGCATGGGTCAACCCTTACCGCGTAAACGCCAACGGTCTCACCTACACCACCGGTTTCGACAAACAGTGGGAGGCCAACGGCTGGCTCATACGCAGCGGAAAATGGACGTCGTTCAATCCCGGTCACCCCGGTGCCCGCAAGCATTGCTTCGATGTCATCAAGGAGATATATACAAACTACATGATCGACGGCCTGCTCTTCGACGACTATTTCTATCCCGGCGACCAGCTGGTGGCCAACAATGCCGACCATGTCGACGACGAGCAATACAACGCCTATAAGGCCCAGGCCGGCGACAAGCCCATGTCAAAGTACGACTGGCGCCGCGAAAACGTGAACTCTTTCGTGCGCGAGCTGTATGCCGACATCCAGCAGACCCGTCCCGGCATGCGTTTCGGTATCGGCCCGGCCGGAGTCAGCTTCATGTCGGCCTCCAGGTACGGCCTGTCAAAGCCCCACGTGACCACCAGCGCCTGGCAGTACGACGGCATATACGCCGATGTGCTGGCATGGATGGCCGACAAGTCGGTCGACGTTGTGGGTCCGCAGCTCTATTGGGGAACCAAGCACTCGACAGCCCCTTTCGAGCCACTGTCAAAGTGGTGGGGGGAGACCGCCGTACACTTCGGCGTCCACAACTACATTTCCATAGGCTCGTACCGTCTGTCGGGCGACAATGAGTACGGAGGCAACAATATCAATGGCTGGAACGAAATCGCCACACAGGTGGACATGACACGCCGTTTCGCCACCGATGGCGCCCCGGGCCAGATTTACTACAACGGTACCTCGATAAACGGAAACTCACTGGCAACGCATCTGCAGAACAACTGCTACACGGCGCCCGCGCTCGTGCCCGCTCTGTACAAGAGCGCACGGGTCAGCTACGATGCCCCGGCCGGTCTTAAGCGCTCCGGTTCAGCCCTGTCGTGGACAGCAACTGTACCCGCTCCCCGCAGCCAGGTCCGCTACACCGTATATGCCGTTCCCGCAGGCAAGACTCTGGCTGACGTCACCTGTTCCGTCGCCGGTGTCGAGGACGGCATCTCCAACGAATATCTCCTCGGAATAACCTATACGCCCTCGTATACCATACCGGCCGACAGGACAAGCGGTTACTGGTATGCCGTATGCGTGTACGACGGCTACGGAGTCGAGTCGGACCCTGCTGTCGAGGGCTACAGTGTCAGCGCCTCGCAGGCCGCCACGCTTCTCACCCCTGCTGACGCGGCGACTGCCGGATGGAACCAGACTTTCGGCTGGTCGGCTGTCGAAAATGCGACATACACCCTCGAGATAGCCCGCGACGCTTCGTTTACCGACATGTTCCTAAATACACGCCTTACGGGCACGTCGTTCGACGTGAGTTTTGCCGACTGCGCCGATGGCGAGCGGATGTGGTGGCGCGTTTCGGCCCGGCAGCCCGGCAGTCTGACCGCACGCAGCGACGTGCGCACATTCAGCGTCCCCGTGCGCCAGCCGGCCTCACGGCCCGTAGCGGTAGCTCCGGCCGGTGACGCCGAGGTCGAAGGCAATCAGATAACCTTTAAGTGGAGCAATGCCTCCGATACGGGTATCGACACCTATGGGCTGGAGGTATGCGCCCGCGGAAACGACTTTGCCGAAGTGCTGCTGGACGCAACAGTCCCCGGTAACGAAAAATCGTACACGGTATCGGCATCCAAACTCGGCAACGGCGAATTCGAATGGCGTGTCACCGCCGCAGGTGCGACCGTAAAGGAGTCGGCCTCCGAAACCGTGGCATTCACGGTCAGCGGCCTCAGCACCGGCCTTTACGAGGACGGCTATGTGGTGGTCACTGACGGCAGCGATTATGAGGCAACCGGAAACCTGCGCCTCGAAAACCTGTGGTTCCGCTCTACAAAAGCCGATTTCGCCAACATGCCCGACGGTTTCGACGGCATGCGCCAGCGCGGTATGGCCGCCACCGCCGATGGTGTGTATCTGAGCCACCGCAGCGAAAACAGCATCTCGGCCGACCTGAGCCTGCAGAAGTTCGACCCCCTCACCGGCGAGCATGTGGCCGACATACCTGTCGACAACACCGTCGCCGGACACTCCTACTTCCCCCTCAACGACGTCATCACCGATGACGCCGGCCATCTGGTGATCACAAACCTCACCCTCAACCTCAGCGCGACTCCGGTTTACCTGTACATGGTCAGCCCCGCCGACGGCAAACTTACCCGCGTGGCGTCACTGACAGGTCCGGCAAGCTACCGAATCGACCACCTCGGCGTTTCGGGCGATGTCACCTCCGACGAGTTTCATGTCTTTGCCGCAGTGGCCGGCCGCCCCTCCATCCTGCGCTGGACCGTCACTGACGGCGAGTCGCTTCTGTCGCCGGCCGAATACACCGCCTCAGCTTTCTATCCCGCCTCCTCGGACAACTTCGGTACGGCTCCCAAAGTGTGCCCCATGTCGCCGACACAGGTTTACGCCGATGGCAGCGGAACGGGATGGTCGCTGTACACCCTGAGCGGTTCACGTGCGTCCATGACAGCCTCATTCAGCAGTGCGGACGCAAGCCTGGCGCCATTGTCGACCTCGGACAACGGCGGAGCCGTATTTACTGTCGGCGACAGCAAGTATGCCGTCTACAATATCGAGCCTGCAGCCGGAAGGTCGTCCATGTCAAGCCGCTACAACATAGTGGCCATGCCCTACGGCCACACATCCTTTTCGGGTATGAACCGCCTGTGGACGGTTCCCGCCAACGGCCTGGGTGGCACCGAGTCATCCACATGCAGCGCACCTGTAGCCGTCGTCGAGCATCCTGACAAGTCTGCATATATATATGTGTACAGCGCATCAAACGGTCTGGGCTGCTACCGCATGTACGATACCCGTTTTACCGGCGGCATCGATGACATCACCGCCGACACCGACGCGCCCGTCCGGCTCTACGACCTCAACGGCATCGAAATTCCCCGTGGCATCACCCCTGCTCCCGGCCTCTACATCCGCCGTACCGGCACTACCGCCACTAAGGTCATCATCCGCTGACCCCGGTCCGGAACATATAATTATACACGTCTAAATAAAAGCAATCCCGCGAAAACACTTCGCGGGATTGCTTTTTGTCGTCGACAGTATGGTATAAACATACTGCAATTGGCTGCGGTAAATTCCGATATTCATACTGCTGTGCGCCTGCTGCAGATGCGAAAAAGAGCAGTCGCGCTCTACAGTAGATGGCCGAAATTGTCAGCAGGCTGGAACTTAGTGATTTCGCACGGAAAATATAATGATATGTTATTGTAAGTAGATGTTGAGAATTAGTTTATATCAAAATTTTTGCGTATCTTTGTGTGA
>CAZETN010000154.1:0-3889 GCA_964514475.1 uncultured Bacteroides sp. | reverse complement strand
TACACGCCATGACCCGCAACCCCATGATGTGCGGAATGGGATTGGGCGCAAATCCGGCGCAGGGTACCGACAACCGTCCGGACACCCAGGCGTGAACCTATCCGAAGTCTGACATTCCAACCCAACGTCTGAAGCCTACAACCTAAAGACCACTCCATAATGGCAGAAAATATAACCCGACTGTCGGCCCGTCAGAAGATGATCAATCTGATGTACATCGTTCTGACTGCCATGCTGGCGCTCAACGTCTCGAGCGACGTCCTTGACGGATTTACCCAAGTCCACGAGGGCCTCAACCGCTCCAACGCCAACGTCCAGGGCCGCAACCAAGCCATATACAGCCGCCTCGAAGCCTTTGCCGCACAAAATCCCGGCAAAGGTCAGGTATGGCTCGACCGCGCCTCCGACGTACGCAAACGCACTGCCGCCATGTACAGCCTTATCGACTCGATGAAACTGGCGATAGCGCAGAAAGCCGACGGCAAGGACGGTGACCCCGAAAACCTGCAGCGCCGCGACGACCTCGAAGCCGCCGCCGTCGTCATGCTTGCCCCTTCCAATCCCCGCGGCGAAAAGCTGAGGCTCAGCATCGACGAGTACCGCGAATACATGGCCGCGTACACCACCGACCCTCAAAAGAAGAAATCGCTTGAAGCCGCCCTCAGCACCGCTCCCATCCGCCGTGCGGGACAGCTCGCGCCAGTGAAGTGGGAGGATGCCAAGTTCGACCAGCAGCCCGCCATCGCCGCCGTCACCCTCCTGTCAAAACTGCAGAGCGACATCCTGTATGCCGAGGGCGAGGTGCTCAATACCCTGCTGGCAAACGTCGACGCCGGAGACGTGCGCGTAAACGAACTGAATGCCTTTGTAATACCGCAGTCACGGCTTGTCATGCGCGGAGGCCAGTACCAGGCCCGCATCGTGCTCGCTGCCGTCGACACCACCGCCCGCCCCGACATATTCATAAACGGCACGCACCTGGCCGACGCCGCCGGCATGTACACCGCAGGTGCCGGCTCGACGGGCACCTTCAGCTACAAGGGCTATCTTGAAGTGGCCCATGGAGACGGAACCACAAGCCGGCATCCGTTCGAAAGCGACTATACCGTAATCGAACCGATGGCCACTGTAAGCGCCACAATGATGAACGTACTCTACGCCGGCATCGACAACCCCATCGGCATATCCG
Source organism: uncultured Bacteroides sp. (assembly GCA_964514475.1). Lineage (GTDB taxonomy): Bacteria > Bacteroidota > Bacteroidia > Bacteroidales > Muribaculaceae > CAG-873. The sequence continues at coordinate 2,700 of CAZETN010000154.1, read as the reverse complement.
TCCCGGGAGTGCCGATGAACAAGATATCGGCGACCATGACAAACGGATCGCTGACACGTAACGGCGACCACTGGGTGGCACGTCCTGCCGGAGTCGGCAAGGAAGCTGTGGTAACGGTCACGGCCGACATCGACGGACGCACCTCGACTGTCGCCACCAGTACCTTCCGCGTGCGCAAACTGCCCGACCCGACAGCGTATATCGCCTTCAACGACGGCAAAGGCAACATCGACCACTACAAGGGCAACCGCCCCTTCAGCAAAGCCCTGCTGCTGGCGGCTCCGGGTCTCGAAGCCGCCATCGACGACGGGCTGCTGGACACCAAATTCCGCGTAATCAGCTTCGAGACGGTAATTTTCGACTCGATGGGCAACGCAATGCCCGAGGTCAGTCAGGGAGCATCATTCTCTCCCCGTCAGAAACAGGCGTTCCAGCGTCTGCAGCGCGGCAAGCGTTTCTATATTTCGCGCATAAAGGCCGTCGGTCCGGACGGCATAACACGCGAGCTTTCACCAATCGAGGTCATAATTGGATAACTACAACACCACCAATCTGATATGTCTACCATGCTCAAAAAAATAATTCCGGTTACTGCAGCATTCATAATGGGTGCGGCTGCAGTGATGGCACAGCAGCAGAGCACAGCCACACTCTCGCGACGCGCCGCCGGCGACCGCACTCAGCGCATCGGCACCGCCGCCCGTACCGCCGCCCGTACGGCCGCCGCCGGCACTCCACAGGTCACCGACCGCATGCAGGCGCACTACGATGCCGACGGACAGTCGATTACAGATGCCGACCTGCAGTGGATGCGCGTCATCTACCGGCACCTTGACCTCGACAAGGACAAAAACGCCCCGCTGTACTTTCCGGAGGATGTCATCGACGGCCAGGAAAACCTGTTCCGCATAATCATGCGCCTGCTGGCAAACAACCAGCTCGCCGCCTACGAGTATCTTGACGGCCGCGAGGTGTTCAACGACCAGTACCGCCTCAAGGTAGGCGACCTGCTCGACCGTTTCCACATAATCAGCACCCCCGCAAAAGGCTCTACGGAGCGCAACCCGCGATATGTCATCGACGAAGCCGACGTACCCACCAACGAGGTGCTGTCGTACTACGTAATCGAGCGCTGGGAGTTTGACTCGCGGACAAACCGCATGAAAACCATCGTGGACGCCATCTGCCCCGTGCTGCACCGCTCGGGCGACTTCGGCGGCGAGGCCGTCAGGTACCCTATGTTCTGGGTAAAATACAACGACCTGCGTCCCTGGCTGGCCAACCAGACCATTTTTGTCAGCGATGACAACAATCTGCCCACATGCACATACGACGATTACTTCCGCCTGACCATGTACGAGGGTGACATCTACAAGACCCGCAATCTGCGTAACCGGTCGATGATGCAGCTTTATCCGGACCCTGACGACATGGCACGCGCCCAGGACTCGATTCAGCGCCGCCTCACCACCTTCGAGAACAAACTGTGGGTGCCCGACCGCGAGGACGTGATTGCCGCCAAGGGCAAGAACGGCAAACAGGCCGATGCCGCGGTGGCCACCGGTGACGCGGCTACAGACGCCGCCCTTTCCGAAGCTGCCGCCGAGGCGGACAAGCCCAAGACCACGCGCCGGAGCACAAAACGCTCCAGCAAAAAGGCACCCAAGGTAAAGCAGACCAAGACCAAGACCTCGTCGTCGGCCACGCGGTCGGTACGCCGCCGCAAGTAAACCCGGCGCAGAAAGTCATTCCGCAGCCCCCTCCGCATCAAACATCCGGCCCGGGGTTGTAGGTTAATAAAATTATTTGTACTTTTGCAGGTACAAACGCGGTAGTGGCTCAGTTGGTAGAGCATTGGCTTCCCAAGCCGAGGGTCGCGGGTTCGAGCCCCGTCTACCGCTCATATACCCGTCAGCCGGTCCCAAAACGGGGCCGGCTGACTTATATCCACCTCTACGGACTTATCTTGCATTATGGGACTTCTCAGACTCTTCCGACGCATAACCACACTGATTTTCATGGCTCCGGTGCTGATATTGCTGGTACTCGCCCTCGGAGTATTCTTTACATTCCGACACTCCGACCCTGTACCGGTGCAAGAGGCCTGGACCATGTCGCCGCAGCAGGAGGCACTGGCCGAGGTGGCCGCCCGCTGCCAGTCGGTGACCGACATCTGCGACGAAGTGCAGGACATGGTCTGCAAGGAACTCAGCTTCGCTCCCCACCCGATCGGTATCTTAGGCGCCGACAAGGCCAATAGCGTGGGATACTCGGCGCTTATGGTGACAGCGCTGAATCATGCGTTTTCCAGGAGCCATCCCGGCGCACGCGCCACACAGGTGCGCGGCAACCTGTCCGTACTCGGCTATGACCTGTCGCGGCCCGGAAACGCGCTTTCGTCGCTGTTCGGGCGCCATGACTGGGTGATGGTGACCACCGCCGACGGCGACACGCTGATGTACGACCCCGCCGTGCACGAGCTTTGTCCGGTGCTTCCGGTACGCTAAAGCGGGGGCGCTCAGGCCATTGTATCGTGGAGGCGTGCACGATTTATCCTGAATTCCGCAAATCGGACCGATAACGGCTCCGTTTATCGCCTTTTTGACCATTTTTAACTATTCTATTTCCAATTTTGACCAATTGTATGGCCTTTAATTGGAAATAGAATAGTTAAAAATGGTCAAAAAGGCGATAAACGGA
>CAZETN010000153.1:0-3908 GCA_964514475.1 uncultured Bacteroides sp. | reverse complement strand
CACAACATCGCCGGTGACGAAGACGTACCTGTCTGCCGTAATCGGAAACAGGTACGGATGCGCCAGACCCGCAGCAAGCCTGTGGGCGTGTTCGGAAGCGGCGAACATGATGCGGGCCTCATCGTAACGGCGCTTCTGCACAAATGCATTGATTCGGGCCTGAAGACTCTCGGGCGACACCTGCGGGCTCGCGAGCAGTGACACGAGCAGCGCGGTTATGCGCTCAAGGCTCTGCGGCAGGCAGTCAACAGTTATGCCGAACGAGTTGGAGTAGGACGCCGTGGTGAGGCGGGCGCCCTCGAAGTCGAGCGTATCAGCCACTTCGGCACTGGTGTGCGTGGCGTCGCTTTCACCGGCGAGGGCACGCGCCACTTCGGCGGCAGCCTTGCGCACAGGGTCGGACAAACGGCCGTTCGGACGTCCGTACATGATGTCGACACGGATTTTTGAGGCAAGACAGCCGGGTACGACATGCAGCACGACATGCGGCGCAACCTGCGTCAGCAGGACAGACGGAAGAGTCAGCGAGTCGAAATCGCGGACAGGCGGAAGTACATTTCGGTCAAGTGACATGGGCTCTCGGTTACAGGGTATTGAGATAGCGTTCGGCGGCCGCAAGGTCGTCAGGGGTGTCGATGCCGATTGTAGGACAGTCGGTGACGGCAACCTTTATCGAGTAGCCGTTCTGAAGCCAGCGAAGCTGTTCGAGACTCTCGGCCAGCTCGAGCGATGACTGGGGCAGGCACGCGATTTCGTGCAACACATCGGCACGGTAGGCGTATATGCCCACATGGGTGTGGAATACTGCGCTGTCGAGCCATCCGGTATACTTTACACCACGAACATACGGAATTATGGAGCGCGAAAAATACAGCGCCCTGCCGTTGTCGGCGAATGTCACCTTGACGAGGTTGGGGTCCAAAAGGGCCTCGAAACCGGCCGACTTGTCGAACTTGCGTGCCAGAGTAGCGATATCCGTACCGCCGTCGTCGAAACATGCGGCCAGGGCGTGTATCTGGCCCGGGTCGATGAACGGCTCGTCGCCCTGTATGTTTATCACCACACGGGCTTCGGACGCAAGATTGTCATATGCCTCGCGGCAACGGTCGGTGCCGCTGCGGTGGCTTTCAGAGGTCATGACGGCAGTGCCGCCGAAAGCGCGCACGGCCTCGGCGATGCGTACATCGTCGGTGGCGACGGCAACGCTTTCAAGTACTTCGGCCGCACGCGTGTACACGCGCTCTATTACTGATTTGCCTCCAAGCATGGCAAGAGGTTTACCGGGAAAACGCGTCGACGCATACCGCGCCGGAATTATGCCAATAAATTCTTTTTCAAGTTTCATATATCGCTGTTATCTGGATTATCTCTTTTTTTTGCCCTACGGCCAAAATAGGTTGGAAGCAGAAGCGAGCCGGCCAGCAGATAGACGTAATAGCTCACAAGCCGCCAGGTGACGGCAATAACCAGGGCCATGCCAGGCACGGTAATCATGTCGCCGTAATATTCGGTAAAAAGCCACTCGCTGACGCCACTGCCACCCGGTGTCGGCGAAATCATGAGTATCACCCATACCACAAACTGACGGCAGAACACCAGCAGCTGCGAGCTGCCGGGAACGAAGCCCCAGAAAAGGGCGTTGACAATGAGGTAGCGCGAGAACCAAGACACAACCGTGGCACAGAAAACATTGAGCCACCACCGCTGCCCGAAGCCGCGCAGATCGGCCGAAGCAGCCACCATATTGTCGGCGGTATTACAGGCGCCGCGGCGCCATCGGCGCAGCCATCGCAGCCCGAACAGACGCTTTATCAGGCGTGACACGGTGCGCGGGCTTCGGATGATGCCCAGATACAATATCAGCGTCCATATAACTATACCGGCATAAACGAGCCAGAACAGCACTTCTACCGTTTCCATGAAAGCGGCGTCGGCCGGCGTGCTCCCGAACAGTTCGTCAAACGGAACCGTCAGCAAAATCACGGGGCAGAACACCACAAAGAACAGCTCGTCGAGGAACAGGGTTGTTAGGGTAAGCGTCGTGGCACGACCCAGCGACACCCCTTCGCGGTTGAGATAAAAAATGGCGAAGGCGCTCCCCCCGACGGCCGACGGCGTGATGGCCGAAGTGAAGGCGCACATGAGGTCGACGCGCAACGACCTTTTCCAGCTGAGCTGCGGCGACGCTATGGTATGGAAACGCCATGTGAGGCCGAAGTCGCGGCCCGCCATGAACAGCCATGCCAACGCAAATCCGGCGACTGCCCTGCCGGTAACCTCAAAGCCTGTCAGGCCGTCCGGTCCGACTTCGCTGCGGAACAGCAGCGCGGTGACCGCCACACCTATCAGCAGCGGCAACACGGCGCGTAACAGTATCCGCATCCCCGACTTCATCAGTCGTCTGTGACGTTTTTAAGTTCGGCAAACATATCTCCGATGGCCTGGGACGGGTCTTCGGCCGCCAGCAGCTTTCGCCCGGTAGCTACGCCTGAGGCTCCTACCGCCTGAATGATGGGCACATCGAACGCATCGAAATCGCCCGTCAGCACAAGCGGAAGTCTGCAGCCCGAATTACGCGCCGCGGCAATAAGGTGAGCGGCCTGTTCGTCGGTCATCGACGGATCAATGACTCCATAGTCTATGTCCGACTTTTCGAGAAGAGCAGCCGACGCCGCAGTGCCTACAGTTTCGCCGATTATGGCTTCGGCGCCCAGTTTTTCGCGCAACATGACCGACGATACAGATTTATCGGTTATCACAAATCCATGGGCACCGAGTTGCTATGCCAATTCGGGCGAATTCTCCACCGTCAGTATGACGCCGGCGTCGCGACAGACACGTGCGACCTCCGCGGCGTCCTCGCCATTGACCGAAGGAGCCAGCACCAGCCACGAGCAACCGGCCCCGATAGCAAGTTCGGCCTGCCGGGCTGCGGTGTACCGGTCGTTTTTATCAATTACAAACTGTAACATACGCGTACTTCGTTTTATTTCGCAAATGTAGTCAAAATTAACGGCTATATGGTTGTCACTGCCGATTTTTTTGCCGTAATGCCTATCCCGAACAGAGCGTAATCGTAATATACGGGGTCGTCGGGCCTGAATTCGCGCAGACGACCGGTAAGCTCAAGCACCGCCTTACGGTCGTTGCTGCGTCGCGTAAGCAACCCCAGACGCCGGCTTACGTTTGCCACATGCACGTCAAGGGGAATGAACAGTCTTTCGGGCGTAATCACGTCCCATACGCCCAGGTCAACGATACCGTCATCGCGCACCAGCCACCTCAAGGCCATGTTGACGCGCTTGAGCGCCGTGCTTTCGGTGTTGCCGGGCAGACAGCGACTGTCGGGCACACCGCCGTTGGCCTCGGCAAGCCGGCGGTTCATGGCTTCGACAAGCGTCCACGACGGCAGTGGCGAATTCCCCACCCCGGCTTTGCGGGCGAAATCCTGCAAAGTGCCACATTCGGCATAGATTTTTCGCAGTCCGCGCAAATAATACCGCAGATTGGCAGCAAAAAAAGTGCGGTGGATATTCATATCAGGCAAATCCTCGTAGCCCTCGTCCATCGTGTATCGGTATGGCTGGCCGTCCATCAGGCCGAGCATACGCTCGATGTCACGGCATATCATGGTGCGGTTGCCCCAGGCCAGCGTAGCCGCGAGCAACGCCGTCACCTCGATGTCGCGGACATCACTGTAACGCCGCGGAAACTGCACCGGGTCGTCACATATGAAATCCGGCGTATTGATACGCTCTGCCTCGGCGTCAAGCAAGAGTTTGAGTTGTTCGTCGTCTGCGGTCATAATGGTATATGTAAATTAAAAGGCACGCTGCCATAACAACGTGCCTTTGGGTGAACAGTGGGGGTCGAACCCACGACCTTCGGAACCACAATCCGACGCTCTA
>CAZETN010000152.1:0-3932 GCA_964514475.1 uncultured Bacteroides sp. | reverse complement strand
CTTGATAAATCATATCTAATGGTTAACTACTGTAAAAAGTAAACACTCTCTAAGGGGCAAAAACACGATTTTTGAGGCCGGTCCGGTGTAATGTCGCGGTTTTTTTCTAAATTTGCACATTAATTGTACTGTGGCTGTCGCGACGGTACGGTTTTTCGGTCAAGTTAATCACAAATCAAGTAAGAGGCAAACATTTACTTAATGGAAGCATAGCCGGCTGCCTCGGCTGACGGTAACTGTTGCTTCAGGCAGGTAAGCCCAGAAAATTACTTTATCATGAATATTTCATACAAGTGGCTTAAAGACTACATCGATTTTGACATGACGGCCCCCAGTCTGGCCGCGGCCCTCACTTCGGAGGGTCTGGAATGTGACGGTGTCGAGACTGTGGACATCGTACGCGGCGGCCTGCGAGGCCTGGTTGTCGGCAAGGTGCTCACCTGCGAGGCCCATCCCGACAGTGACCATCTGCATGTCACCACCGTCGACCTGGGCGAGGGACGCGTCGAGCAGATTGTATGCGGCGCACCGAATGTCGCCGCCGGAAAGTCGGTTATCGTCGCCACAGTCGGCCCCGTGCTATACGACGGAGACAAAGAGTTCCAGATCAAGAAAGCCAAGATGCGCGGAGTACCCTCCAACGGCATGATCTGCGCCGAGGACGAAATCGGCGTGGGCACCAGCCACGACGGCATCATTGTAATCGGCCCGGCGAAGGCTCCGGCACCGGGCACCCCCGCCGCCGAATACTTCGGACTCACCAGCGACTCGGTCCTCGAGGTAGACCTCACGCCCAACCGTATCGATGCCGCCAGCCACTATGGAGTGGCCCGCGACCTGGCGGCATGGATGTCAGTCAACACCGACATGAAACCGGAACTGCGCCGTCCTTCGGTTGAGGCATATAAGGTGGACTGCCCCGACTGCAAAGGCGTCGAAGTAGAGGTGCTTGACACCGAAGGCTGCGTTCGCTACTGCGGCTGCACCATCGACGGCGTAAATGTAGGCCCCAGCCCCGAATGGCTGCAGCAACGCCTTACCGCCATCGGATTGCGACCAATCAACAATGTGGTGGACGTGACCAATTACGTGCTTCATGCCATGGGCCAGCCTCTGCACAGCTTCGACCGCAGCAAAATCAGCGGTGACAAGGTTGTCGTGCGCACCGCTCCCCAGGGCACCAGATTCGTCACCCTTGACGAGGTAGAGCGCACCCTTGACGCCGCCGACCTGATGATTTGCGACAACGAAAAGGAAATGTGCATCGCCGGAGTGTTCGGCGGCATGGACTCGGGCGTGACCGAAGCCACAACTTCGGTATTTCTGGAGAGCGCATGCTTCAATGCAACCCGCGTGCGCAAAACCGCACGCCGGCACGGACTGAACACCGACGCATCGTTCCGCTTCGAGCGCGGAGTCGACGCCAACGGCTCGATGTATGCCCTCAAACTGGCCGCCCTGATGATAAAAGAACTTGCCGGAGGCACCATAGTAGGCGAGACTGTCGACTACTACCCTGCTCCCGTCGAACCCTTCAGTGTCACCCTTGACACCGACTACATGGACCGGCTGCTGGGCGCGCATATCGACGACGCTACTGTCGACAAGATACTCAAGGGTCTGGAGATTGAGACCGTAAAGGCTACCGTGGAGGACGGCCGCACCATAAGCCGTGACCTGCTTGTGCCTACTTACCGTGTAGACGTCACCCGCCCCTGCGACGTGGTCGAGGACATACTGCGCATCTACGGCTACAACAAAATCGAAATGCCTCAGGCCGTACACTCGTCCCTGTCGTACAAGACAGACACCGACGCCGCCGACGACCTGCGGCGCCTGATTTCGGAACAGCTCACCGCCGCCGGCTTCAACGAGATATTGAACAACTCGCTCACCGCCCGTCACTACTACGAGGGCCTGTCGCAATACCCCGCCGAAGGCTGCGTGAGCCTGCTCAATCCCCTGAGCCAGGACCTTAACGTAATGCGGCGCACCCTGCTGTTCGGCGGTCTGGAGAGCCTGGCCCACAACATCAACCGCAAGAACAAGGACCTTGCCTTCTACGAGTTCGGCAACGTATACGACTTCCGTCCCGAAACGGAGTCCACCGCCGAGCGCCCTCTGGCACCCTACAGCCAGCACTCGCGTCTGGCATTGTGGATGACCGGCAGCCTCAACTGTCCCTCGTGGCTCGAATGCCCTCGCGAGGCTACCGTATTCCACCTCAAGGCACAGGTGTCAAATATCCTCGGCCGTCTCGGCATCAGCCAGCGCGAAATCTTGGTAAGCCGCGGAGCCGCCGACGGCAGCCACGACATATATTCGAACTATCTGACCATATCAACCCGAAACGGCAAAGAGCTGGGTACCCTCGGCATCATCGCCAAAGGCCTTGCCCACAAGTGCGACATCAAGGCCCAGATAAGCTATGCCGAGCTTGACTGGGATGCACTTGTGGCGCTCGCACTGAAACGCAAGGTCACATACGCCGACCTGCCCAAGACGCTGCCGGTGCGCCGCGACCTGGCCCTGCTGGTCGACACCGCCGTATCCATGGCCGACATCGAGACCGTGGTACGCGACACCGAGCGCAAGCACCTGCGCGGGGTTGAACTCTTCGACGTATACGAGGGCAAAAACCTCCCCGAAGGCAAAAAATCGTATGCAATCGCAATAACACTGCAGGACGACGAAAAAACGCTCAACGACAAGGCCATCGACGCCATGATGACAAAAATCATAGCGCAGCTGCGCAAACGCGTAAACGCCGAACTGCGCTGACGCTCCTCATTCACCTCCACGAAACAATCAACACAATAAAATATAATTCAAAACATACCAATCTGTTATGGGAAGAGCTTTTGAATACCGCAAAGCCCGCAAGATGAAACGCTGGGGCAATATGAGCCGAACCTTTACCCGCATCGGCAAGGAAATCACCATCGCCGCCAAGGCCGGCGGTCCGGACCCCGACACAAACCCTCGCCTGCGCTCGCTGATGCAGAACGCCAAGGCGGCCAACATGCCCAAGGACACCGTAGAGCGCGCAATCAAAAAGGCATCCGACAAGGACGCCCGCGACTACAAGGAAATCACATACGAGGGATACGGCCCTCACGGCATCGCCATCTTTGTCGAGGCCGCTACCGACAACAACACCCGCACGGTGGCAAACGTACGCTCGTACTTCACAAAGTTCGGCGGCTCGCTCGGCACCCAGGGTTCGCTTACATTCCTGTTCGACCACAAGGCCGTTTTCAAAATTCTGCCCAAAGAGGGTGTAAGCCTTGATGACCTCGAACTCGAACTTATCGACTACGGCGTGGACGAACTCGGCCATGACGACGACGGCCACATAATCCTTTATGGCGCATACGAGGAAAATTCCAACATCCAGAAGTACCTCGAGGACAACGGATACGAAATAGTATCCACCGAGTTCGAGCGCATCCCCAACGACCTCAAGGATGTCACCCCCGAACAGCGCGAGACCCTCGACAAGCTGCTCGAGCGCCTCGAGGAAGACGAGGACGTACAGAATGTCTTCCACAACATGCGCGAAGAAGACGACGACACCGAAGAGTGACTTCGCGGAAAACGCGGAAAAACGGGACACCCGGACGTGTCCGATGTGGCGGAGGTTCTCCCTGAACCTCCGCTCCATATTCCGCCACATATTAAACTTACATTTTTTCTCCTCTGAACCTTAACACTACAGTCCTTTGGCCAAGAAAATAGTCGAAACGCCGCTGATGAAGCAGTATATCGAGATGAAACGCAAGCATCCCGATGCAGTGCTGCTTTTTCGTGTAGGCGACTTTTACGAGACCGTCAGCGACGACGCCGTCACTGCCTCCGAAATTCTGGGCATTACTCTGACCCGACGCGCAAACGGAGCGGCCGCCTACGTCGAGCTTGCAGTATGTCCGCAC
>CAZETN010000151.1:0-3972 GCA_964514475.1 uncultured Bacteroides sp. | reverse complement strand
TCACGGCTGCCCGTGAGTTCGACATCGATTGTGCGGCGTGTCGCCCCCGAACAGCCGCGTGCCGTCACCGCCGCCGACCTTACCACGGCGCTCCAGATTACCGATGTCAAGCAAAAGGACGACAAGCAAATTCTGCAGGGCATTCTTGAGTTCGGCGACACGTCTGCCTCCGAAATCATGACGCCGCGCATAGATATGACCGATATCGACTATCAGCTCGACTTCGACGGGGTCATGGCCATTGTCAACGAAAGCGGATATGCGCGCATACCGGTCTACCGCGATACCGAGGACAACATTGTGGGCATATTGTATTCGCGCGACCTGTTGCCGTATGTCAGCCACCGTGACCCGGCTTTTGACTGGCACACCCTGTTGCGCGAACCCTATTATGTGCCCGAGAGCCGGCGTATCGACGATTTGCTCGAGGACTTCAGGCGCCGTCACCAGCATCTGGCCATCGTTGTAGACGAGTTCGGCGGCACACAGGGACTGGTGTCGATGGAGGATGTGCTCGAAGAGATAGTAGGCGACATCAAGGACGAGTACGACGACGAGCCGGAGACGTGGAAGCGTCTTGCCGACAATACCTTTATCTTCGAGGGAAAGACACTGCTGACCGACTTCTTCAGGGTCACCGAGCTTGACGAGGCCGACTATGCCCCCGTGGCCGAGGACGCGGAGACGCTGGCGGGCATGCTGCTGGCCATCAAGGGCGACTTCCCCAAGGACAAGGAGCCGCTGGTCTACAGCCGCTGTCGTTTTCTGGTTCTCGATATCACTGATCACCGAATAACGTCGGTGCGTGTCAAAATAATGCCTGACGAGCAGGTGTCATGACCGCAAAACAGCTGACACCGGTACTTCTGGCTGCAGTTGCCGCAGTCGCTGCCGCCTGCCGCGGCGGTGAGAGCGGGGCCGGTGTGCCGTTGCCGGAGGCCTATCCGCGAATACAGCTTTACGATGCCGACTATGCCCCGGCCCCGGGACTGCCTGAAATAGAGGTCAACGTAAACGCGCGGACTGTTGCCAGGAGCGGAGAGTTCCCCGCACTCGACATTGTCTATCCGCGCTATAACGCCACGGTGTACCTGACAGTGATACCGGGCCTCGCCGACGTCAGCCGCTTCGGCGCAGTGTGGGAGGAGCGCCGCCGCCGCATCGACAACAACCTCGGGGGCGCCGGGGCCGTTGCCGAGGAGATAACGTCGCAGACCGACAGCACGTACCGGAGCGCTCTGGTGTTGTCGCCATCGGCCACGCAGACACCTGTGCAGCTGCTGTCGGCATCGCGTGAGCGAGGCACTGTGGTCACCGCCACGGCATTTCTGCATACGCCGGTGACATCGGCCAATCTCGACTCCATAGCACCCGTAATCGGGGCGTTGGCCGCCGACGTGCGCCACATAGCCCTGACACTGCGATGAGCCTGCGTATTTACTTCGGTCCCGTCGATGAGGGTATGCCGCGCCGCGCCGCCGAACAGGCGGCCGTACGCGCGCTTATATCCCGATACCTGCCGGCGCTCGCGCTGCGCTATCGTCCTTCAGGGGCGCCGTACATCGAGCGGGGCTACATATCAGTCACGCATGCGCGTACTGTGGCGGCAATCGCCGTCAGTGACCGCCCGGTGGGCATTGACCTCGAATACCCTCGCCCGCAGCTGCTGCGGATCGCGTCTAAATTTCTGAGCGAGGACGAGCAGCGCTGCTACGTCGGTCTGCCGTGGCTGCTGTATGCGTGGACAGCCAAGGAGGCAGCCTTCAAGGCATGTCACTCCATGGGGTGTCCCATCCAGGTCATGACGGATATCACGCTGTGGGCCGGCGACGATGGGCTGCCTGTGCGTGCCACTTCGCACGCCTTCCCGTCGGTGAGCATCGGGCTGCGTTTCGAGACCCGTGACGACGGGGCCATCCTGGCTATCGCCGAATGCTAAATAATGTTAAAAACCGACAGAGCATATTTCCGCATAATTAATTTGTTGTATATTTGAGATGTCAAAATGATATTGTTTTGATATTACTAAAATCTATACAACCCATTATGAATACGGTTAATAACAAGGAATTTGAATATCGGGGTGCAGTGATTGACGGCTTCCTGATGCTTTTTTTGCTGCTTGTAATTCTCGGCCTGGGAATATACTGGCTGGTGCTTGGAGCACGCGATGACGGCAGCTGGCTGCTTCTGGCCGGTGGCGTGGTGCTTGTGGCGCTGAGTGTGTTTATGACCGGAGGTCTGTTTACCCAGCAGCCCAACCAGAGCCGGGTGATGGTGTTTTTCGGCAAATACAAGGGGACGTGCCGCAAGGTAGGCTTCTACTGGTGCAATCCGCTTATGAAGGCCGTGCATGTGTCGCTGCGTATCAGCAATATGGATATCGACCCCATCAAGGTGAACGACAAGGTGGGAAATCCGGTAATGATAGGCATGGTGCTCGTGTGGCGCGTGCGCGACACGTATCGGGCTGTCTTTGACGTGGACGAAACCGGCAGCGGCAATGTTCTTGACCGTTTTGTGCGCATACAGAGCGACGCGGCCCTGCGCGAGGTGACCGGTTTGTTCGCATATGACAACGACTCGGATACATCGCACAGCACCGAAGCACTTACCTTGAGGTCGGGCGGCGAGGAAATCAACGACCTGCTCGAGCACAAGCTGAACGAACGTCTCGCGATTGCCGGTATCGAGGTCGTGGAGGCGCGCCTCAACTATCTGGCTTATGCCCCCGAAATCGCGGCCGTAATGCTGCGCCGTCAGCAGGCCGCCGCCATAATTTCGGCCCGCGAAAAAATTGTAGAAGGCGCCGTGTCGATGGTTAAGATGGCATTGAGCGAGCTGAGCGAACAACAGATTGTCGAACTTGACGAAGAACGCAAAGCCGCCATGGTAAGCAATCTGCTTGTGGTGCTTTGCGCCGACGAACCCGCGCAGCCCGTAATCAATACCGGAAGTCTGTACAACTGACCTGCAGTATAAAACGAGTCATGCCGGTAAAGAAAAATACTGAGAAAGGCTTTCTGCTGCGCCTTGACCCGCAGACAATGGAACAGGTGGAGCGCTGGGCAGCCGACGAATTCCGCAGCGTCAACGGCCAGTTGCAATGGATTATAGCCGATGCCCTGCGCCGCCACAGACGCCGTACCAAAAGCAGCGGCGATACATCCGCCTCCTGAAAATATACATTGAGGTTGCGCCCCAAAAGCCCGCGCCCCCCGGAAGTCCTGAGTCTGACTTCCGGGGGGCGGGTCATTCGGGGGGAGGGAGCTGTCGGATGTTTACATGCCCTCAGGCTTTTTGCCGGCGGCGTAGTCGGCGGCACTGATGGGGGCTTCGGGATTGTTGCGGCTGAGATACTCGGCGCGGATGGCGGCATGGCGTATCTTGCCGCTGATTGTCTTGGGCAGTTCCTCGACAAACTCGATTATCCGCGGGTATTTGTAGGGCGCCGTCATCTGTTTGACGTGGTTCTGTATCTCCTTTATCAGCGCTTCACCCGCCTTTTCCGTGTATTCCTTGGCAAGTACTACGGTTGCTTTGATAACCTGGCCGCGTATCGGGTCGGGGACGCCGGTAACGGCACACTCGACGACAGCCGGATGTGTCATCAGCGCCGATTCAACCTCGAAGGGGCCGATACGGTATCCCGATGACTTGATTACGTCGTCGATGCGGCCGACAAACCACAGGTAGCCGTCGCTGTCGCGGCGCGCCACGTCTCCGGTATGGTAGAAGCCGGCGTTGATGGCGTCGGCGGGGGCTGCGGGGGCACGCAGGTATCGGCTGACGGGGCCGAGGGGCTTGCCACGGCGCATGCTTATCACAAGCTCGCCTTCCTCGTCGTCGCGGGTCTCGTTGCCGTCGGCGTCCACCACCATGATGGGGTACTGCGGTCCCGGCTTGCCCATCGATCCGGGTTTGGGCGTCATCCACACGTAGTTGCCCACGGTGAGAGTCGTTTCGGTCTGG
>CAZETN010000150.1:0-3977 GCA_964514475.1 uncultured Bacteroides sp. | reverse complement strand
GTATTGTTGCTGCCCGGAATGCCGCCGGCTATGGTAGCCTGGTCGAAAGGACCCTCGTGGTAAACCGTTTTTTGATTGTTCGGCGCCAGTTCGGCATCCGCGGCCGCATAACGCGCCTTTACCTGGTTGCGTATGTAGTCGAAGCTCACCCCGTCCTTGACGGTCATGGCTACCATTGTGCCTCCGAAGTAATTGTCCGAGGTGATGTTATCGTCATATCCTTTTGCCTTGAAGATGTCTCCGCAGGCATTGGTGGCAAGGAACGAATGATCCTTTACGACGCCGGTGACGGTGTAATTCTTATGGTTGATGTTGATGGTCTGCCCGGCGCATTCGGTGGTGCCGAAGGCCCGGCGCGCGGTGCGCTCGCTGATGACGACCATCGGTATGTTCGAGGCGGCCTCCTCCGGCGTGAAATACCGGCCCGAGACAAGAGGGTGGTCGAAGACCTTGAAAAATCCGGCGTCGACATTGCGCATATAGGCGTCGAAATCTTTCTCGAAAGTTCCTCCGGCAGTGATCACGCCCAGCTCCTCGAAATACGAAATGTTCTCTATGCCGTCAAGGTCGCCGTACAGCCGGCGTGCCGTGCCGATGCTCATGCCGCCCGAACTGTCGCCGTTGCCGTCAATCGACTTTATGTGTATGTACTGGCCTATCAGCAGACGGTCGCGGCAGCTTTCAGGCGAAAAAGGTATAGTGCGTACACGTGTTGTGATGACGACAACCATAAACAGGAATATCGTCATTACCGTGGCTATGAATGTGACGGTGCTGACCAGCGGCTGCCGGCGCATGTCATTGATTATCTGCGATATTTTTCGTTTCATGACTCTTAAAAATAATTTCGGTTACCCGATTATGCGACCGTCGAAGAAGCGCACTATGCGGTCGGTCTCGCGTGCCTGCGCCTCGTTGTGTGTCACCATGATGATGGTGGTGCCGTCCTCGTCGTTAAGGCGGTGCAGCAGCGACATCACCTCGGCGCCCATGCGGCTGTCAAGATTGCCGGTAGGCTCGTCGGCGAGCACTATCTGCGGAGCGCCCACGATAGCGCGGGCAATTGCCACGCGCTGCGACTGACCGCCGCTGAGTTGCGTCGGCAGATGATGGATGCGATGCAACATACCCAGTCGCTCCAGCACCTGCTCGACGCGCTCGCGGCGCTCGCGGGCACTTACACCTTTGCGGTACAGCAAAGGCATCTCCACATTGGCGGCAACATCAAGCGTGGGAATGAGGTGGAAGCTCTGGAACACGAAACCCAGATTGGCGTTGCGGAAATGCGAGAGCTCGCGGTCGCTGAAATTGTCACAGTTCCGGTCAAGTATGGTGACAGTGCCCTTGGTGGGCTTGTCAAGCAGTCCGATGATGTTCAGCAGCGTGGATTTGCCGCAGCCGCTGGGGCCCATGATGCTCAGAAATTCGCCGGGATTGACCTCAAGGTTGACATTCTCCAGTGCGGTGGTCTCAATTTCTTTTGTGCGGTACACTTTTTCGATACCGCTTAACGAGATTATTGCCATTTGATTTTAAGTTTGGTTTTGGTTTTGTAATTTTCCATTTCGTTGACTATGATGCGGTCACCGGCCCTGAGGCCCTCGAGCACCTCGACATAATCGCGGTTGCAGTCACCGACGCGGATTTCGCGGCTGACGGCGTGGTTATCCGAGTCGAAGACGAATACTCTGTAACGCCCCGGACCCTTGTAGAACGAGCCGTTGGGCACACGCAGCACACTGCTTTTGTATCCGAAGCTCACCTGCAGCTCGGCACGTGCTCCCGAACGCAGACGGCTGTCGCGGGGATTGTCAAGACTGACTACGAATGACACTACCCCCTGGCGCGCCTGCGGTGTAATGTTTGTCACTGTGCCCGAAAGCTGCGCGCCGCTGATGCGCACGCTGGCGGACGCTCCGGTCTCGACTTGGCCGCTGCTGCCCTCAGGAACCTCACCGAGCACCTTGAAACTCGACAGATCCGATACCACTGCCACTTTCTCGCCCGCTCCCACACGGCTGCCCAGATCGGTGGCGATATACGTGAGCACCCCGTCTATCGGCGCCGGAATGCTGCCGCGATGCAAAGTTTTCCGCATCAGGGCTATATCGCGGTCGGCCGAGTTGACGCTCAGGCGCTGTCCGCGCTCGGCGGCTGCGGCGCGCTGTCGCTCGTTGCCGAGACGGGTGCGCAGTTGTTCAAGTTCAAGGACTCCGGCCTTGTACGCTGTCTCGGCCTGACGCACCCGGTCGCCGGTGCCGCTGCCGATGCTGTCGAGGCGTCGCTCGTTGGCGACTTCGATACGCAGACGGTTGACATTCATCTCGCTCACCTTTATCTGCATCTCGAGGTCGCTTATAGCCGTCCGGTTGGCTAGTTCGAGTTGTCGCAGCTCCTGCTGCTGCATTGTGCGCGCGTCCTGAAGCTTGCCTAATGCCGTCTCCTCCTGCTCGAGGTCGAGGCGCAGCAACGGCGTACCGGCCTTAACCGAGTCGCCGGGCTGCGCGAACACGCTGAGTACGCGGGTCTCAACAGGCGAGTTGATGATTTCCTCGTGAGCCGGGACAACGCGCCCCGTCGCCGACACCGTGATTTCGAGCGGTCCCTGCTCCGCGGTGCCTGTTATAAGGTCGCGCCCGGCTACTGTCGGCGCCGTGCTTGTCAGCACCC
The DNA here is from genome assembly GCA_964514475.1 of uncultured Bacteroides sp. GTDB lineage: Bacteria > Bacteroidota > Bacteroidia > Bacteroidales > Muribaculaceae > CAG-873. The sequence goes on along the minus strand of CAZETN010000150.1, from coordinate 1,307 downwards.
ACGAAATGCCGGCGATTACAGCCACACCGGCACTGCCCCATATCAGCGCGCGCCGACGGCGCTCCTTAGCGATTACTTTCTTATCTATTTCCTTGTCCATATTTTTTGTCTTTTTCTGCCACAAAACTATAATAAAACGATCCCCGTTACAACTGCCGCTGAAAATCAGCACATTAATTCAAAACCTTATGTACGGATACGGACACGGCGCAGTTGCCGGCGTTTTGTTTTTCTCGCCGTATTTGGCTAATTTTGCCGAGTAAAACCAAACACTGACAAATATGTTTTCAGGAATAGTAGAGGCCACCGGTACCGTTGTGGCCGCACAGCGCGAGGACGGCAACCTGCAGCTGACACTTCGTTGCCCCTTCACTGACGAACTCAGCATCGACCAGTCCGTAGCACACAACGGAGTATGCCTGACCGTTGTAGCCATTGACGGCGACAATTACCGTGTCACCGCCGTACAGGAAACCCTTGACCGCTCCAATCTCGGCAATCTCGCCGTGGGTGATCTGGTGAACCTCGAACGCTCGATGCGCCTTGACGGACGGCTTGACGGACACATAGTGCAGGGGCATGTCGACACAACAGCCGTGTGCACCGAAGTCACCGAGGCCGACGGCTCACACTACTTCAAATTCGAATACAGCGTACCCGACGGAATGCGCCGCGCCGGCTACCTCACTGTTGAAAAAGGATCGGTATGCGTCAACGGCGTCAGCCTGACGGTATGCGACTCGCAGCGCGACAGTTTCCGCGTGGCCATTATCCCCTACACCCTCGAGCATACCAACTTCTGCCGTATAAAACCCGGTACCCGTGTAAACATCGAGTTCGACATCCTCGGAAAATACATCGCCCGCCTCAACTCAATCGACTGACCCCGTTATTGTAAACTGAAGACGCCTCCGGCAACGCGTCAGCCTTTATTACAATATTACAAGCAACACTCTATCGGCCCGCGTCGCAGACTTTCAATCCTGAAACCCTCAATCAGCTGCGAGGGCGTTACCGGTGTATCCGTATCACGCAGTCCGGCCATATGCGCTATCTTGCCGACCAGCTCTCTGGCCGTATACCTTAACCGTAGCTCGCCCATTTCCAGGGAGCGGTCACGCTTGCTCAGGCGCCGGCCTTCGGCGTCGACCAGCAGAGGAAAATGCGCATAAGCCGGTGCCTCGAAACCGAGCAGACCGAACAGATAAATCTGCTGGGCGGCGCTGGTCAGCAGGTCGTCGCCGCGGACCACATCCGTTATTCCCATCAGCGCGTCATCGACGACTACTGCCAGCTGGTAGGCCCAG
>CAZETN010000149.1:0-4057 GCA_964514475.1 uncultured Bacteroides sp. | reverse complement strand
ATGGTCGGTGACTTTCACCGGCTCAATACTGTCGATGGTGCTGACCTTCATTATCAAACTGACAACACGCAACAAATGAACAACGAAAATACCGGTCGCGATGACCTTGCGACTGACCTGTCGATAGTGGTTCCCCTTTACAACGAGGACGAGTCGTTGCCCGAACTCGAAGCATGGATACGCCGCGTAGTGGAGAAAATGGGCATATCGTACGAAGTGATTTTTGTCAACGACGGCTCTACCGACCGCTCGTGGCAGGTTATCGGTGAACTGGCCGCACAAAACCCCAATGTGCACGGCATATGCTTTCGTCGCAACTACGGCAAGTCGCCGGCCCTCAACACCGGCTTCGCCCGGGCACGCGGCAAGGTGGTGATAACCATGGACGCCGACCTGCAGGACAGCCCCGACGAAATTCCCGAACTATACCGCATGATTACCGAGGACGGTTTCGACCTCGTCAGCGGCTACAAGCAGAAACGCTACGACCCACTGTCAAAGACTATTCCCACAAAACTGTTCAACGCGACAGCACGCCGTGTCAGCGGGATACATAACCTGCACGACTTCAACTGCGGGCTCAAGGCCTACCGCGGCGCCGTGGTCAAGCACATCGAAGTCTACGGCGACATGCACCGGTACATCCCCTATCTGGCAAAACTGGCCGGCTACACCCGCATCGGCGAAAAGGTGGTGCATCACCAGGCCCGCAAGTACGGACACACCAAATTCGGACTCGACCGCTTTGTCAACGGTTACCTCGACCTGGGCACACTGTGGTTCACCGGCAAGTTCGGCGGCAAGCCCATGCATTTCTTCGGCCTGTGGGGTTCTGTGATGTTCCTGCTCGGATTTATCGCCGCCATTATCGTGGGGTGCGTAAAGCTTTACAACATGTACCACGGCAACCACTACATTCTTGTCACCGACTCGCCCTACTTCTACATAGCCCTGACGACGATGATACTGGGTTGCCAGATGTTTCTGACCGGATTTGTCGGCGAACTCATAGCACGCAACGCACAGGGACGCAACCATTACGAAATAGAAACCGAAATATGAGCGATAACAGTTATAACGATTTCATGGCGCTTGCCCGCGACCGCTTTTCGTGCCGCGATTACGACAGCGCCCGTCCCGTCAGCGACAATGACGTCAGCCGCGTGCTCGAGGCAGCCCGCATATCCCCGAGCGCCTGCAACCGCCAGCCATGGCACTTTTTTGTGGTGCGCGACAGCGCTGTGCGCGCAGCAATGCTGGCAAAGAGCCGTCCGGCCTTCGTCACTGCTCCGGTGCTGATTGTATGCTGCGGTGTTCACACCGAAGCCTGGCACCGCCCTGCCGACAACAAGGACCATACCGACATAGACATGGCCATCGCCATTCAGCAGATGTGCCTGGCCGCTACGGCCGCCGGCATGGCGACATGCTGGATATGCAGTTTCGACACACAGGCCGTGCGCGATGCCCTGACACTGCCCGAATACATGGAGCCTGTGGCCCTGCTGCCCCTCGGATACGCCAATACGGCCGTTTACCCCGAGGTACCGCAAAAAATACGCAAATCACTCGACGATATCGTCACATGCATATAAGGGTAAAACGACTCACCGTAATCACTGCCTGTGCCGCAGCATACCTGCTGCCGGCACTGACTACGTCGTGCAACACCCAGGGGTGTACCGAAAACCATTCGGCCATCCCGCGTGCTAATTTCTGCAACTCGACGGACGGCAACGGCATTACCCTTGACTCGGTGCAGATAAGCGGTGTGGGCGCCCCGGACGACTCGGTGCTGTACAAGGCCGGCGACAGACTGTCGTCGGTGTACCTGCCCATGCGCGCGACACAGACAGCCACATCGTGGTGTCTGAGCTACAAATGGAAGTACCTTGACGATCCTGCGCTCAACGACACGCTGACTTTCGGCTATCAGGCGCTTCCCTTTTTGGCCGGCGACGAGTGCGGCGCCATGTACCGCTACCGTATAACGCATGTCGGACACACGACGCATCTGATTGACTCAATCGGCATAACCGATTCGCTTGTCACCAATATCGACATCGCCACTATAAATATCTATTTCCGCGTATCGGAGGACGCACCACAGCAATGAGACGGCTGCTTTACATATTGCTGGCGGCTGCCGCTGTCGCCTTTGTGGCCGTCCATACCGAAAATGCCGGCGCCCAGCGCCGCGTCACTCCCGTAAACACTCCGGCCACACGGACGCAATCGAAACGTGACGCGCTGACCGACTCGCTGCATGCCCTCGAGGCACGACGCAAACGCTCGATACAGTATACCGACGAAAATGGTGTGATTGTCCTTGTCGACACCCTTACCGGTGTGGAATGGACCGACTCCACCCTGTTGCCCAAAGCCCCCCCCATGAAGTACCCGCTGCTGCATGACCTGAGCGTAGGCATCAACATCTGGGACCCCGTGATGCGCGCCTTCGGACAGCACTACGGCGGAGCATCGGCATGGGTTACGGTATCGCTGCACAACCGCTATAATCCCGTTTTTGAGTTCGGTATGGGAGCTGCCGACAATACTCCGCCGGACAACAACTATACCTACCACGGCAAACTGTCGCCTTTCTTCAAAATAGGTATGGACTACAACTTCATGTACAATTCCAACCCCGACTACCGCTTTCTGGCCGGCATACGTTACGGATTCTCTCCCTTCAGGTTCTCGGCGGACGGCATCACCCTCGACGACCCTTACTGGAACGAGACGACGGGTTTTGCCATACCGTCCACATCGGTTACCGCCGGATGGTTCGAGGTGCGTCTGGGACTGCGCGTAAAACTGTGGGGCCCCATTTCGGCAGGCTGGATGTTCCACTACCATTCCATTCTGCATCAGACACATCCCGCCGTGGGCGACGCCTGGTATATCCCCGGCTACGGAACACAGAACTCAGCCATATCCGGCTCGTTTTCCATAATATATACACTGCCTTTCAACAAGAGCAAAAAATCAGTCGGGACAGAGCAACCGGATACGTCCGGCCACCCCGACCAAACCGGCCACCCCGATCAATCATCCACACCTGACCCATGAAATACCGTATTCTTACAGCCGCTGCCCTGCTGATTGCAGTAGCGGCACCCCTCTCCGCGAAGAAAACCGCCAAGGCACAGCCCTCGCGCCTGCCCGTATATAATACCGAGCTGCCGGACAAATATCAGGCTGGCACTCAGCAGTACGCCTACCCGGTGCCAGAGCACGGTGTACCGGCACTGACTCCGGCTCCGGAGGGCTATGAGCCTTTCCACCTTGAGCATTACGGACGTCACGGCAGCCGCTGGCTAATCGGCAAGACCGTATATACCGGACCCGTGGACATGCTCGCCCACGCCGATTCGTTAGGGCAACTCACCCCCTCGGGACAGGAGCTGCTGCGCCGTCTGCGCCTGATAGCCGAGGCATCCGAAGGACGCGACGGCGAACTGACGCCTCTGGGCGCTCGGCAGCACCGGGGTATCGCACGACGCATCACTCAGAATTTCCCGCAGCTCTTCACCGACTCGACTGTAATCAACGCCCGCTCTACCAAGGTCATCCGATGCATACTCTCGATGGCTAACGAGGTAAGTGAACTGGAGCGCCTCTTCCCGGGAGTCAAGACGAGCATGGACGCGTCGCAGACCAGTCAGGAAATCCTTGCTCCGTCCGACAAAAGCATAGTAGGCGCCCTGGCCGACTCGGCACGCGCCTCATTCGCGCGTCCATTGCGCCAGCGTACCGACAGCGACCATTCGGCCTTTATCGGCAAGGTGTTCACCGACCCTCAGTTTGCACGCGACTCGCTTCAGGCCGATCTGATTTTCGGCAAGGTGGCCGATATCTGTGTAAACTCGCAGAGTCACGACGGCCTGTACGACCTGTACGAATGGTTCACACTGCCTGAGCTACAGGGAAAATGGCAGAACAATAACGCGGGCTGGTACATACACGGCGGCAATACATCGCTCACCGCTTTCAGCGCTCCGCTGCGCGAAGGGCCGCTGCTGCGCGACTGGCGCGCAGGCACCGATACATCGGT
>CAZETN010000148.1:3514-4095 GCA_964514475.1 uncultured Bacteroides sp. | reverse complement strand
CCAGATAGACACGCGGGTCGCGCGACTGGTAACGGTCGCCTACGGCCGCGGTGTCGTCGGGCGATGCGTCGTCCACCACAATAATCTCGCAGTCCGGGTCGCACGCCGCCAGTACGCTGTCAAGACAGCGCGCCAGCAAGTCGCCGGTATTGTGGGCGGGGATAATGATGCTTACGAATTCCTGTTCGGCAGTTTCCATAAAAAGTCGGACGCGGTTTCGGAGAGCAAAAGCCGCAGGGTCTGGCATAGATTACTTATTTACAAAGATAGTAGAAAAAAGTTCACATTGGCAAGACCGCGAGGAAACGTGCCTGTTATGTAACCGCATTTTAACACCGCCACTGTACTGTCCCTGTTTTGGTACCGACGCCCCACATCTTTGTAACAGTCCGCAACCGCCCCACGCCGACAGGGCATACATCGTGCGGCCTTACCGGGACGTTCCGGTAAGGCCGCTCTACGTATGCGGATATCCGGTCATACCGGATTATCCGTTGTCACAAGGGATTCAGTTGGCTCAGAGCATGACTTTTTTCACCTTTGACATATCGACTGCTTTTACACAGGCAAGGCTGTCCAGA
>CAZETN010000148.1:302-3504 GCA_964514475.1 uncultured Bacteroides sp. | reverse complement strand
GAAGTACTCGACGGGGGCATCGCTGTCATCGGCGGTGATGTCGGCTACGCCGGCCAGCTCAAGATAATTTGTGAAGTCGGACCACTGTGCGGCAGCCTTGTATGCGTCGATTGTTCCTACGGGAACATATACGGGAATAGAGGTTTCGACGTCGTCGAACGCTAAGTTGCCGGCTGCGGGAGGAACTGCGGCCGCACTCTTGATTTCGGTCAGACCCGAGCAGCCATAGAAGGCCATGGAGCCTATGGTTGTGAGGGTAGAGGGCAGGCTGACTGTGGCAAGGGCGCCGCACGAGCTGAACACCATGTTGCCGATTGTCTCGAGACCCTCGGGCAGATTTACCGACTTAAGGGCTTTGCAGCCATAGAATGTACTGGACTTCAATGTCTTAAGCGTAGAGGGCAGTGTAACCGATTCGAGAGCTGAGCAGCTCCAGAATGCCGAACCGATGGTGGTTACGCCTTCGGGCACTACGACAGTGGTAAGCTTTGCGCAATTTGCGAAAGTCTGGTCGCCGAGATCGGTAAGGGTGGAGGGCAGTGTTACCGAAGTCAGAGGTTTGTAGCCGTAGAACGAACGCGACATCGAAGTCACGCCTTCGGGGATAACCAGTGCGGCGGGAGCCAGCTCGCCGTTGATGTAGAGTTTGCCCCAGCGCGACTCGGAAGATGCCGAGAACAGGTTGTAGATGGGATTGGCGTTGCCGTTTGCGATTTCGACACCGCACCATGCGGCCAGGTCGGCGATATAGACAGTCTTGATGGCGCGCAGGTTGCGGAAGGCGTCAGTGCCGATAGCCTTGATGGATGCCGGGATGGTGAGCGAGGTGGCTGCCGAGTTTCCGTAGAAGGCGCTTTCGCCTACGGCAACAACGTCATATGTCTTGCCGGCCGAAGTAATCTGGGCGGGTATGTTGATGTTAGTCACGGTGGGCAGACAGCCGGTTACGGTAGCGGTGTTGCCCGCACGGTCAAGCAGGTAGCTGATACCGTCGATTGTCGGGGTATCGGTGCCCTCGCCTTCGCCGCCGCCTGAAACCTGGCCGGTATAGATATTGAAGTCGACCTCAATTTTGACGTCGGTGAAAGTATATCCCGAGTATGAGGTGCCGCTGGGATATACAAGTGCAGCCTTGTCGGCGGTCATCAGAGTTGTAGCCTCCGATGTAACCACTTTCAGCTCAAGGTCGTCGAGCTGGCCGATGACATTGAGACCACCGAGATAATAGACGCGCGAGACTGTGGAGCTGTTTACGGCGTCAACAGCCTGGCCGAAAGTAAGAGTGCAGGTGTTGGCCTGTTCGTTGAAGCTGAAGGGTACCTCATAGTAACGGCCATAGAGCACGTTGCTGATGCCCACCACCGACAGCGAGGCAGCGCCTGTTTTGCTGACGAGCAGAGGTACGGCGAATGTGCTGACGGCACCGGTGCTGCCGTTGGTAAGCGACATGGTCATTGTCGCATTGGATTCGGTGGCGGTGATGCCGGTCATCACAATCAGACCTCCCGGCTGGTTGTTGTATACGACGGTACCGTAAAGACCGTAGTCAAAAGTTATTACATCTCCGTTTACCGTACCGGTGACATCTATGTCACCGTACTGTTTGCCTGAAAGGGCATGTATGGTGATGTCACCATATGTGCTGTGTGTTCCGATAACCATACCGGTGGGAATGGTGACGGTGCCGGTGCTTGCATCATAGGTACCTTTTACGTCGTAACCTTCGGCAAGGCCCTTGAAAATGACGCCGCCTTCGGGATTGTCGACGACCTCGAAACCTTCGTTGAGGTCATAAGTCATGTCGTTGTAAACGGCCACGTAGGTTTTTCCGGCAAGCGAAGCGGGATGCTCGGCAGCCTCGCCGGCGCGGGAGGCAACTTTCGATTTGGGGAGCGATGTCACTTTCTGCAGTTCCGGAAGGACCTGGCGACGTGAGCCGGCTGTCTGCTCAAGCATTCCGTCCGTCGTAGCGGGGACGGATGTCACCGCGGCAGCTTCCGCAGTAAGCGTGACTGTGCCTGCGAGCATTGCAGCCAGCGCGATAGTGTAAATTTTTATCATACAAAAAATGTAAAAAAATGAAAGATAAGAAAACCTATTGAAATAGTTCAAAAATTCGCTGAAACAGAACTCTGATAAACTTATTGGAACAAGGCCAGGGCTTCTGCAAGAAAATAAAAATATAAACAATCTGTTGCAAACCGATTATTCCTTAATGCCGTCCGATACTCATCCGGATACACAATTTCAAAATATCTACCCTAAAAGTTTCAATTTTTAACATCGGCAAAATTAGGCATTCCGCTACATATCTGCAAACAATTCTTAATATTTGTTTACTTTTTGATATGTTAAAATAACTTAAGCAAACCATTGCATTTTCAACATGCCTAAGCACAGCGGCCGACGCCCCGGAGATTTTGGGTGCACCACTTGCTTTTTGCCAAAAAAAATATTATATTTGCAACTAACAACAAGGGGGCCGACGGGCAACCCGCGACACACCACGCCACATTCATCACAACAGCCCCGGCACAGTCCGTCCGTCACAACCATCACAGCAGCTTAAACCTCTTTCCCCTTCACTACCGCCCCCTCCCCTGTCGACCAAATCAACCAAACAAACACAATAATAATATAACAGTATGGCAAAGATTTCAGGAGCAGTCACCGTTGACCGCGACCGATGCAAGGGCTGCGACCTCTGCGTGGTGGCGTGCCCCACCGACACGCTGTCGCTCCAGCCCAAGGAGGTAAATGACCGCGGCTACCATTTCGCTTTTATGGCTCACCCCGAAAAGTGCATCGGCTGCGGCTCGTGTGCGCTGGTATGCCCCGATGCCTGCATCGAGGTATACCGTGTAGTCGAAAAGTAACCCCGAGAGAGTCCTATATCAGCAATCCCCCCCGGCAAAACTACAATAATAATGGAACAAGATATAAAACTGATGAAAGGCAACGAGGCCATAGCCCACGCTGCCATACGTTACGGCATGGACGGCTATTTCGGCTATCCCATTACTCCGCAGAGCGAGGTCCTCGAGACTCTTGAGGCTCTGATGCCCTGGGAGACCACGGGCATGGTAGTGCTTCAGGCCGAGAGCGAAGTGGCCGCAATCAATATGGTATACGGCGGCGCTTCGGCAGGCAAGGCCGTGATGACATCGTCATCCAGTCCCGGAGTCAGCCTCAAACAGGAAGG
>CAZETN010000148.1:0-292 GCA_964514475.1 uncultured Bacteroides sp. | reverse complement strand
TCGGCGCTAATCATCAACGTCATGCGCGGAGGTCACGGTCTGGGCACCATACAGAACTCGCAGGCCGACTATTTCCAGGCCACCAAGGGCGGCGGCCACGGCGACTACCACCTTATCGTGCTGTCGCCGGCCACCGTGCAGGAGATGGTCGACTTCGTGGGCCTGGGCATGGACCTGGCTTTCAAATACCGCACACCTGCCATGATTCTGGCCGACGGCATCGTAGGTCAGAACACGGAGAAGCTAAAATTGCCCGAACCGCGTGCCCGGCTCACCGACGAGGAGATACGCC
>CAZETN010000147.1:0-4121 GCA_964514475.1 uncultured Bacteroides sp. | reverse complement strand
AGGACACGGCGCCCTCAGTATACGCACCTTCATCGATGGCAATTCGCCCGGCACGGCCGTCATCGAGGTCACCGACACCGGCAAAGGCATTCCCCGCAAAAACTTCAAAACAGTATTCAATCCCGGCTTTACCACAAAAAAGCGCGGCTGGGGCCTGGGGCTGACGCTTGCCAAACGCATCATCGAGCAGTACCACCGCGGACGCATCTACGTCAAGGCTTCCCATCCACACACAGCCACCACCTTCCGCATCGAACTGCCTATGGCACCTCATGCTGTACAACAGAAATCCAGATAGATCAACCGCGCGCCAGGCCATTAATCGCCGGATGAATTGCCTGATACCGTCGCGCAAGCCGCGGAAATCATCCCCATCTTATTTCAAAAATCCTGCAGCCGACATCTTCAGCTTATTGGATTTTCAATTTTCAATTATTTTCTGTACCTTTGTCGCGGAAACGTTTCCACCACCAGCCCGGATGGCGGAATAGGCAGACGCGACGGTCTCAAACACCGTTGGGGCAACCCATCCCGGTTCGAGCCCGGGTCCGGGTACAAAGACACACACGCGGGGAACGGCGGCCAGGCTACAACCTGCCCCGCCCATCCCATTTTTTCAGCGTCGGTTCGGTAGCTCAGCTGAATAGAGCAGCAGCCTTCTAAGCTGCGGGTCCTGGGTTTGAGTCCCAGCCGAATCACCCCGGCGGCATTGACTGTACAGTCAATGCCGCCGTTCTCTTTTTACGGCCTTAGCGGCCGCACGCAGTCAGCATGCGGACAAAAGGCAACAAAAAAATTGCAAACGCCTGATTAAGACATTTGCAATTCAGTGAGGGTAGTCTTGCAAGGATTCGAACCTTGACAAACAGAACCAAAACCTGTTGTGCTACCATTACACCACAAGACTATCGTCGCCCAACGGCACAGAGCCGCTAAAGCACTGCAAATTTACAACATTCATCCGAAACAGCCAAATTTTTTTGTGCCGGGGTGTCGGCCCGGGTCCGCTGCCGGCCTATGACGGGCAGCGGGCCGCGCAAAAGGGGCAAAACTTGCATATACGGCCTTTTGGGCGCATGGCGGTTTTTTTGTACATTTGTGGTGACCAATCTTTTTTGCGTCGTATCATACGTATGCGCCTGAATTTTACGAAAACCCTGCTGGCTGTCGTCCTGACGCTGATCGCGCTTCCGGCGGCCGCATCACTCTCGCAGAGCGAGAAAGGGGAACTGCGCGACCAGTTCAACGCACGGCTCAAGACGGCACAGTCGACGGCCGATTCCCTGTCGATTCTGTACAATCTTTTCGACCTTGAGGCAACAGCACCGGGGCGCCTCGTTCCCCTGAACCGGATTTACGATCTGGCATCGCGCACCCACAATTATGCGGTGATGCTGGACGCTCTGCGCAACATGGCCACAAACACACACCGCTCGCTGCCCGAGTGCGACTCGATGATGCAGTTGTATTCGAGGCGCAGCACCATGGTTCCAGTGTCACCCGAACAGCGCGAGACTCAGGTATTCATCGAACTTAACCGCCTGCAGAAACAGCTGATGAACATGACCGAGAAGGAGCGTCTGGGAATGCTCAAGAGCAAACTGCTCGAGTTCAACAGCGACGACAAGGTGGATGTGTACCGCCGCATCGAGGTGCTGTTCACACTATGCCTTTTTCTGCAGGACCGCTCCAACAGCCAGATGTTGCTCGACTATCTGTCCGAACTGGGCCGCATACTTAAGACTCTGCCGGCCCAGCCCGGTTCGCTGCATACCCAGTACTATGTCATGGCGGCCATGGCCTGCACCGAGGGCGGCTACCCCGACAAGGCCGTCGAAATGGACCGCGACCTGCTCAACATAGTACGCATCCTCGAACAGCGCTATCATTCGCAAGGGCGCAAATACCGTTCGTACGAGACCAACTACTATACCATCTACGAGCGCATGCTGGGCAACTACGAGGTACTTGGCGAAAAAGAGGTGGACACCATCTACAGCCGTCTGCAGGCGCTGGCCGAGGCCGAACCTGTGATAGCCCAGAGCATCAGGGCGCACGGCGTGGCCGAGGCTTATTACCTCATGGCAAAGAAACAGTACGTCAAAGCCCTGCCGCTGCTGCAGAAGAGCATCAGCAACCCTGCCGTCAACTATCGCCGCTACAGGCTGCTGCGCATGCTTATCGAGGCGGCACAGAGCACCGGAAACGGACCGGCGCTGCTCGACGCCTATATCGAATACGTGCCCATGCTCGAGCACCGTGCATCGGTAACCGACGCCTACCGCGTCATGGAATACGAAATCCTGTACAACTTGAATTCGCTCAAGGCCGACAACGCCAGCCTGCAGGCCGAAAGCCTCAAGAGCCGCGAGACCACCCACCAGCGTACGATGGCATGGGCACTGACAGCCCTGCTGGGCCTGCTGGCCGTACTCGCTGTGGTTGCCATAGCATACAGGCGCCTTAAAAAGATGACTCTGCGCCTCAGCGACAGCAACCAGGCGCTTATGGCCGAGCGCGATGCCCTGCAGAAAATGCAGCAGCAGCTTATCGACGCCCGCGATTCGGCACAGCTCGCCGAGCAGAAAAAGGGCGATGTCATCACCACACTCTGCCACGAAATAGCCGACCCAGTCGAGGCAATAGTCGGCTACTCGCAACTGATAGTGGACTCGGCGGACAGCAAGCGGCGCGCCTCAATGGAGCACTTCAGCAACATCATCACCACCAACGCGCGCCTGATAAACACACTTGTCACCGACGTGCTCGACGCCTCCGAATTCGAGAACTCGCGCGTGATGTTGCGCAACAAGTCGGTGCGCATGGCAAAACTGGCCACCGTGGCTGCCGACTCACTGCGTGCGCGGCTGCATCCTTCGGTGACCATGGATGTGCGCCCGCTGACTGCCGACGACGCCGACCTGGCCGTTGACACCGACCCTCTGCGCGTGGAGCAGGTGCTCGTGAACATAATAAGCAACGCGGCCAAATTCACAGAGAAAGGCCGTATCGACGTGCTGTACGGCCGGAGTCCCGAATTCGGCGAGCCTGTGTTCATAGTTCAGGACACAGGCCCCGGCGTGCCTTTGGACAAACAGGAGACGGTATTCGGCCGCTACGAGAAACTGTCGCGCACCTCACAGGGCATAGGAATGGGCCTGTATATCTGCCGCCTCATCGCCAAAGAGCTTAACGGACGCATCTTCATTGACCCCGGATACACCGACGGCACGCGCGTGGTGTTCGTGATACCCGGCGAGCGCACTCCGCTCATTCCCGACGCCACACCAGCGTCCGGAAATTCAAAATAATGACAACAAACCACATAAGCCTATGTACCGCATATTACCACCCGACGAGATGATTGACACCTGCGTGCGTCTGCCGCTGAGCAAAAGCGAGAGCGCCCGCACCCTGATCATGGATGCCGTCGGCGGCCACGCTCTCAGCGAGCACGTAGCCGTCTGCGACGACACCTCCGCCCTGACGGCCGCGCTGAATACGCCGACTGACTGCGGAGCCGTCGAAATAAACGTCGGCGCCGCCGGAACCGCCATGCGGTTTCTGACGGCATACTTCGCCGCTACCCCCGGCTGCGATGTGCGCCTTGACGGCAGCGGCCGCATGAGGCAACGGCCGCTGATGCAGCTTATCGGAGCCTTGCGCGACCTGGGCGCCGACATCGTATGCGAAGGCGAGGAGGGTCACGCTCCCCTGCGCATCAAGGGACGGCGGCTCCAGGGAGGCACCGTGACGGTAGACGCCTCCGTGAGTTCGCAGTTTCTGAGCGCGCTGATGATGATCGCACCCGCCATGCCGCAGGGACTTGTGATACAGCTTACGGGCGAACCCGTGTCCACTGCCTACATACGCATGACCCTGGCCATGATGCAGGCCCGCGACATCGCCGCCGCACTCGCGCCGGGCCGCATAACCATACGTCCGGGGCCCTACGCCGCGGCACCTGCCGACGCCGTCAGTGCCGACTGGTCGGCGGCATCATACTGGTACGCTGTCTCGGCCCTGTCGTCGGGATGGATTGCCCTCCCGGGGCTGCGGCTGCCGTCGGTGCAGGGCGACAGCGTGATGACAGCCCTGGGCGAGCGTATAGGTGTCGTCAC
>CAZETN010000146.1:0-4127 GCA_964514475.1 uncultured Bacteroides sp. | reverse complement strand
AGGAACATGTTGATGAAGTCCCGATAGCGAGTGAGGCCGCCCAGCACGCAAAGACGTCCGGACCACTCGGCCGGGGCCATCATGGTCAGGTCCTTGATCTGCTGTGTGTCCCAGGCGGTGAGACCGACGAAGATGAGCACGCCGGCTATGGAGATTATCCACGACATTGTGCTCGAGCCGACAAAGATATTCACCAGCGAGGCGATGATGAGGCCTATCAGGGCCATGAACAGGAAATTACCCCATCCGGCCAGATTGCGGTCGGTGAAGAAGCCGTAGACACTCATGGCGCCGAAGGTTCCGGCGGTGATGAAGAATGTCTTGGCTATCGACGTGTGGGTATATACCAGGAATATCGGAAACAGCATCAGGCCGTTGATGACGGCGAAGGCAAGGAACAGCAGCAGGGCCGAGGAGGTGCTGAGTCGGTTGATACCGGCGCTGACACCGATGACGATGCCGAATTCGGCGATTATCAGGGCCCACATGGCCCAGCTGTTCTGTGCGAAGAAGGTTATCACGCCGGGACTGGCCTGACAGAAGAGTGCGGTGAAGGCGGTGATAAGCAGGCCTAAGAACATGTTTGCGTAAACGCGTTTCATTACCGCGTTGACACGCGTGGCAGGCACTGGCGGCGGAGTCTGTGCTCCGTAGCCGTAGCCATGGTTGTCATACTGATTGTATTGCATAACGGTTTAGAGGATTGATAGTATAGTTATATGTAAGTTTAATAAACCGGACTTGCTAAAGTAAGTTCATACGCCTGTATTATGTAAGCTGATTTCTTAAACTTACTTATTTTGATTTTTATATTTAGGGTCTTACATCCGCTCGGGGACCTTGATGCCCAGAAGCCCCATGCCGGTCTTGATTACGCGGGCCGTCTGCTCGCTCAGGGCCAGACGCATGCTGCGCACGGCGGGGTCCTCCTCCTTGAGGATGCTGTGGTCGTGGTAGAAGGCGTTGTAGTTCTTGGTAAGGTCGTAGACATAGTTGGCGATGGCCGCCGGCGAGTAGCTGCGTCCGGCTTCGCGTACAATCTCGGGGAAGTTCGCCAGCTGCTGTATCAGCGCTGTCTCCTTTTCGTCGGGCTGTATTCCGCTGTAGTCTACCGGGCTGAAGCCGGCGTTCTTGCGCAGTACGGAGCGTATGCGTGCGTAGGTATACTGTATGAAGGGACCGGTGTTGCCGTTGAAGTCGATAGACTCCTTGGGGTTGAAGGTCATGTTTTTGCGGGGATCCACCTTGAGCAGGAAATACTTGAGGGCGCCCATGCCCACGGTTTCTGCGATGTCGTCGATTTCGGCCTCGCTCAGGCCGTCGAGTTTGCCGAGTTCCTGCGACACCTGGCGTGCGGTGGCAACCATCTCCGCCATAAGGTCGTCGGCGTCGACCACGGTGCCCTCGCGGCTCTTCATCTTGCCCTCGGGCAGTTCGACCATGCCGTAGCTGAAGTGTACCAGGTCCTTGCCCCACTTGAAGCCGAGTTTGTCAAGGAGTATCGACAGCACCTGGAAGTGGTAGTTCTGCTCGTTGCCCACCACGTATATCATCTTGTCGATGGGGTAGTCGTCAAAGCGCAGTTTGGCGGTACCGATGTCCTGAGTCATGTACACCGATGTGCCGTCGGCGCGCAGCAGCAGCTTGTGGTCGAGGCCCTGGCCGGTGAGGTCGGCCCATACCGAGCCGTCCTCCTTGCGGTACATGATGCCTTTTTCAAGACCCTCGAGCACCTTTTCCTTGCCTTCGAGGTAGGTGTTGCTCTCGTAATATATTTTGTCGAAGTCGACGCCCATACGTTTGTAGGTGGCGTCAAATCCGTCGTACACCCACTGATTCATTGTCTGCCACAGCTTGCGCACTTCGGGGTCGCGGGCCTCCCACTTGCGGAGCATCTCGCGGGCCTCGAGCATCAGCGGCGAAGCGGCCTTGGCCTCGTCCTCGGTCATGCCCTTGTCCATCAGTTCCTTTACCTCGGCCTTGAAATGCTTGTCGAATTCCACGTAATAGTCGCCGATAAGGTGGTCGCCCTTCTTGCCGGCGGTTTCGGGAGTGGCTCCGTTGCCCCACTTCTGCCAAGCCAGCATCGACTTGCAGATGTGGATGCCGCGGTCGTTGACGATGTTGGTCTTCACCACGCGGTTGCCGCAGGCCTCGAGGATGCGGGACAGCGAGTAACCCAGCAGTATGTTGCGCAGGTGTCCCAGATGCAGCGGCTTGTTGGTGTTCGGCGACGAGTACTCCACCATCACCAGAGGCGATTTGTCGGTGGCGGCGGTGGTGCCGTAATCGGCGGTGGCGGCGATGTCGCGCAGCACCTGACCCCAGTGGCCGGCGCGGATAACAATGTTCAGAAATCCGTTTACTGCGTTGGTGCTCTCCACTTCGTCGACGTTGGCTTCGAGCCACGCGCCTATCTCGGCGGCGACGGCGGCGGGGGCCGTGCGGGCCGCCTTTACCCAGGGGAATACGACAACCGTCAGGTCGCCGGCAAACTCCTTGCGGGTTTCCTGCAACTGTATTTTTTCGGCGGGGGTATCTGCGCCGTACAGTTCGTGCACGGCCTGGCTCACGCCCCGGCTAAGTTTTTCCTCAATCGTCATGTTCGTATTATAAGTAAGTAGGTGTCAGAAATCTGTTTTGTGTAAGCAAGGGGGGTGGAGACTTGTGCGGTTTTGAAGTCCGATGTGAAACTTTTCTCGTCTTTTTCATTCAGTCGTTCAGTTTGCTAAACTCCTTCATTCTGACCCAAAAATCATCTCACGATACTTTCAAAGTTCCGATAAGCCGACTTTTCTCCGCTTGCGTATGTAAGTCCGTTTATATCGTTCAGAGACGCAAAGTTACAAAAACTTTGCCAAACCCGCTACTTTCCGCAACCTTGCAACCGAAAATAGCCTGAAAAACGGCCGATACGGCCTATACCGGCGCCCAGGTATACCGGTCGGGGCAGACATGTGTCCGGTACATCCCTGATATTTTCAGCGGCATTTGCTTTATTGAAATCCTATATTTTTTCAGCAATCTGCCGTTTTTTGTGTTTTTTGACAAATATTTACTATCTTTGTGCGCAATAAGGCCTTAATGTCAGATATTTTTGTAAAATCACTGTCGTTTTCACTTGCCGTCCGGCATTGTGAATGATTATTTGCCGCCGCTTACACGACCCGCGCCGACCTCTACGCTGTTCTACCTGTATGCATTACTTTCAGCCGCCCCGTTTTTCGTTTTGGGCCACCCTTGTATAGAATACTTAAATCATTATCCTAAAAATACAATTAGATGAAGAAGTTTTTTACCTTATTCGCGTTACTGCTCGCGACCTGGATTGCAGCCGGTGCCACCAATATTCTCGGCACCCCGCAGGCTTCCACCGACCGTATGTATCAGTTTGTAAAGTCAAAAAACCCCGGCTGGTCCTTCTCATACGAAAACGCCCAGCAATATCATGACCAGGGCGTGAAGTGGGGCATACGCGGGGACATAGCCCTCTGTCAGGCCTGTGTCGAGACCGGATGGTTCCGTTATTCGGGAGGCACAGCGGTTACGCCTGACGACCACAACTACTGCGGCCTCGGCGTTACTACGCTGGGCCAGAAAGGATGCCAGTTCAGCTCGATTTCCGAAGGTGTCAGCGCCCATCTGCAGCATCTGTGGGCGTATGCCACGACGACGGCTCTGCCTTCGGGCTGGACTTTGGTCGACCCGCGTTTCAAATATGTCAACCGGGGTTGTGCGGGAACTTTCGAGAACCTGGGCAACGGGCATTGGGCTGTGGCAAGCGGCTATGGCTCGTCGATTATGTCGATTTACAACGATATGATGAACTTTTCGATGGCCAATCCAAAAATCACGGCTTCGGAGACCGAGTTCACCGTTACGGCGACCCAGAACGAGACATCGCCTGTAAAGGCCGTAAAAATCACCGGCGAAAACCTCAGCACCGCCATAGGTGTGGTAGCCAATGCCTCAATACTGAAATATGAGAAGGCTTCGGGATGGAACGACTTCAGTGGAGGCACCCTGAACATCAGAGTAGACACAAGCAAGGCCCCCGGCTCTTATTCGGGCGGTTCTGTGCGTGTATCCTCGGGCACTCCCGCGGTGCGCATCAATATCGCAGTCGT
>CAZETN010000145.1:0-4150 GCA_964514475.1 uncultured Bacteroides sp. | reverse complement strand
CCACAAGCCCAAGACCGTCATCTACGACCTTATCAGCTCGTTTGACTATGACGAAGATGTCCCGCACCAATATCTCCAGCACCTGAGACTGCTGTGGGGAAACGAAAAATATGTCGACAGTGTGATATGCGAAATCGACCCCACTGAACGGTACAAGCTCATGTCAGATGTTCAGGTACAATTCGTGGCCATTGAGTTACGTCAAGGGCTGTCTGACAACGACAAACGAAGTTGACCGCGGCTATACGGCCCTGTCCGGCGTACTGCAGACCGACATTCTGCGAATAAAGAAGCCTGCCCCCGCAAAACCGGCCTCGCCCTTGAAAATGAAGTTGCTGAGGGAGATGATCGATTACTGCGGCACCAATCACATACAGCTTTACTTCACCGTCTCGCCATATTACCATGTGCAGCCGGTCAACGACGCGGCGCTTGTCGATTCCATAAAGAAATTCGGAGGCACGGTGCTGGACTTCACAAAGGAGCCCGGATTTGACAATCCGGCTTATTTCTTCGACGAATTCCACCTCAACCAAACGGGTGCGACCAAGTTCACGCAGGCGCTGACAGAGCGGCTGCGTGGCGGCGACACGGAACGGCTGCTCAAAGAATGCGGCCGTTGAGGACAAGAGTACTGATGTACGGAGCGGTATACCGGTAGGGTATTACCGCAAGCGACGGAATCGGGGATGTAATAATCAGATTGGCGCGGTAGCCGGGGACGAGGCGCCCGTGGGTCGTGCCGAGACACATGGCGGCCGCACCGGTTTCGGTGACACATGTCAGAGCTTCGTCGGGGGTGAGCCGCATCTTTATACAGCCCAGAGCCCAGACAAAGCGCATGTCGCCCGAAGGCGACGAGCCCGGGTTATAGTCAGACGCCAGGGCCACCCGGCAGCCGGCCTGCAACGCCTTGCGGGCCGGCGCGTAGGGCATACCAAGAAAGAAGCTGGCCCCCGGCAACATGGTGGCGATGGTGCCGGAGCCGGCAAGGAGGGCGATTTCGGCATCGCCGGCTTCCTCGAGATGGTCTACTGAAACGGCGTCGTGGCTGACACCGACCTTCGTGCCACCGCTGGCGGCAAGTTCGTCGGCGTGGATTTTGGGACGCATGCCGTAACGTGCGGCGGCTTCGAGAATGCGGGCCGTCTGTCCGGGGGTAAAAAAACCACGGTCACAGAACACATCGACAAAGTCGGCGAGACCCTCGGCGGCTACGGCGGGCAGCATGTCATCGACTATATGGGCCACGTAGTCGTCCTGACGGCCCGTATAGGCGCGCCCGACAGCATGTGCGCCCAGGAATGTGGCCCGCACCGTCATCGGCGAAGCCTCGCGGATGCGCGCTATAACCCGCAGCATTTTCAGTTCGTCGGGCAATGTCAGCCCGTAGCCGCTCTTGATTTCGATGGCGCCGGTGCCTTTCAGCATCACCTCGTCGGCACGTGCCATTGACTGGGCGAAGAGCTCATCCTCCGGTGTTTCGTGCAGAAGGTCGGCGCTGTTGAGTATACCACCGCCGCGGGCGGCGATTTCGGCATAGCTCAGTCCGTTGATTTTGTCCAGAAACTCGCCGTGACGGCTGCCGGCATATACTATATGCGTATGCGAGTCGCAGTACGACGGCAACGCCATGCCCCCCTGCGCGTCAATCACCTGTTCGTCGGCACCGGGCTGCGGGCACGCCGACATTGGACCCATTGCGGCTATGACAGCCCCGTCGGTACGCAACCAGACGTTTTCAGGGCAGTCATAACCGAAAATCGAGGCTATGTTCGTTATCAGCATTACTGTCTTTTAAGAAAGTCCACACTCGCCTGCATCAGCGGCGACATCATGGTATCGTTTTCGATGAAAGGAACGACCTTGCGGTACTCGGCGCACCATGCCTCGAGCGACGGAGAGGTGCGCAGGGGGCGACGGAACCTGATGGCCTGAGCGGCGTTCAGCAACTCGATAGCCAGAACGCGGCGCGTGTTGTCGACCACCTGCACAAGTTTGGTGGCGCTGTTGCCACCCATCGACACATGGTCCTCCTGCCCCTGCGACGAGGGTATGCTGTCGCAGCTTGTGGGCCAGCACAGACCCTTGCTCTGGTTCACCACCGAGGCGGCGGCATACTGCGGAATCATAAAGCCGCTGTTCAGGCCGGGATTGGCCACCAGGAACGAGGGCAGTCCGCGTACCCCCGAAATAAGTCTGAAGACGCGCCGTTCCGAAATATTGGCCAGTTCGCTCATGGCCAGACACAGATAGTCCATCGGCAGGGCTATAGGCTCGCCGTGGAAGTTTCCGGCCGAGACAATCATGTCCAGGTCGGGGAACACCATAGGATTGTCCGTCGGGCTGTTGATTTCGGTCTCGATGACATTGAGGACATATGCGAACGCATCCTTGACGGCGCCGTGTACCTGCGGCATGCAGCGGAACGAGTACGGGTCCTGGACATGGGTCTTGGGTCGTGCTATGATTTCGCTGCCTTCGAGCCATCCGCGTATGGCCTGTGCCGTCTGCAGCTGACCGGGGTGTGCGCGCACCACATGCACCTCGTCGCAGAACGGCTCGATACGTCCGTCGAAGGCATCGAGGCTCAGAGCACCGATTTTGTCGGCGAGGGCAATCAGCTTTTCGGCGCCGAGCAGGGCATATACGGCATTGGCGGCCATGAACTGAGTGCCGTTCAGCAGCGCCAGTCCCTCCTTCGATGCCAGACGCACCGGCTCGAGGCCGAGTTCGGCCAGCACTTCGGAGGCAGGGCGTATCCGGCCGCCGAAGTGTACCTCGCCCAGGCCCAGCAGCGGCAGACTCATGTTGGCCAGGGGAGCCAGGTCGCCCGAGGCGCCCAGCGAGCCCTGTCGGTACACAACGGGATATACTCCGAGGTTGAAGAAGTCGAGCAGGCGCTGTACGGTTTCGAGCCGGGCGCCCGAGTTGCCGTAGCTCAGGCTCTGAGCCTTGAGCAGCAGCATTATACGCACGATTTCGGGGTCGAGTCTCTCGCCGAGGCCGCACGAGTGGCTTTTTACCAGATTCTCCTGTAGGGTCGCCAGATCATCGGCCGGGACACTGACATTGCACAGACTGCCGAAACCCGTGGTGACGCCGTAGACGGGTCGGTCGGAGGCGGCTATCTTATGGTCGAGATACTCGCGGCAATGCCGGATGCGCTCCACGGCCACCGACGAGAGCCCGACATGCAGGTTATCATCGAGAATTTGGCGTATCTGACCGAGAGTCAGACGTTTTGACGGGTCTATATGAAATGTTTCCATCTTTATTTCAGCTTACTTATTGATTGGCAAAGGCGTTTTCGATAACTGCGTCGTCGACTATTGACGGCATTGTCACTGTCAGGCCGGGGGTGCGTTCCATTTCGCGGGAGATAGCCTTCATGGCGCCGTCGTTGCGGCCCCACGAGCGTCGGGCGATGCCGTTGTTGACATCCCAGAACAGCATTTCGCGAATACGTCTGTCGGCCTCGTCCGAACCGTCGACAACCATTCCGAAACCTCCGTTTACAACTTCGCCCCATCCGACTCCGCCGCCGTTGTGGAGCGATACCCAGGTGGCGCCGCGGAACGAGTCGCCGATGACATTGTGCACGGCCATGTCGGCGCAGAACTGCGAGCCGTCGGTTATGTCCGAGGTCTCGCGATATGGCGAGTCGGTACCCGAGACATCGTGGTGGTCACGCCCCAGAACTATCGGCGCCGAGATTTCGCCGCGACGTATAGCGTCGTTGAAAGCCAGGGCAATGCGGGTGCGCCCCTCGGCGTCGGCGTAAAGGATACGCGCCTGCGAGCCTACGACAAGGTGGTTTTCGCCGGCCTGTCGTATCCAGTGCAGGTTGTCGGCCAGCTGCCCGCGGATGTCGGCGGGAGCGGTGCGCAACATGTCCTCAAGCACGTCGCCGGCAATCCGGTCCGACTTTTCCAGGTCCGCCGGGTCCCCGCTCGTGCACACCCAGCGGAACGGCCCGAAGCCATAGTCGAAGAAGTCCGGCCCCATTATGGCCTGCACATACGACGGGTACCGGAACGCTGTGCCGTCGCCGTTCATGATATCGGCTCCGGCACGGCTTGCCTGAAGCAGGAAGGCATTACCGTAGTCGAAGAAGTACATGCCTTTGTCGGTGAGGCGGTTGATGGCC
>CAZETN010000144.1:0-4166 GCA_964514475.1 uncultured Bacteroides sp. | reverse complement strand
AACCCCCAAACCGTACGCGATCTGATGGAGGGCGAAATCGACAGCAGGGGCGCTCACTCGGTAGGAGGTGTCATAATCGGCGGCGGTTCGTCGGCACTGGCCTTCACCGGTAACGGCGACGAGCGCAGAATGTTTACTTTTGCCGATGACTATCCCGAGGGCAATGCCGACTATATGGTGCTTCTGCGCTATCCCGTCGGCACCGCGAAAAGCTGGGCTATGAAGCCGGACATGACATTCGGTTCGGTAAGTGGAGCGGCCGCCTCGCTCATGTCAGTGAAGAATGTCGAGATTGTAGCTACGGACAAGGGCCTCTTCCTGTCGCAGAACCGCCGTCTGGGCAACAATACCCAGACGACCCCCGTACTTGCCTTTGTCGACTATGACGGCAATGTGCGGTACAACTCGTATGACGGCAATGCGTACGACCTTAATGGCGGCGGAGGCGGCATCGCCATCAGCCGCGACGGTTCGGTAATGGCCATCTCCGAGGCCAAGAGCGGTATCGGAATCTGGAACCTCGGCTGGCAGGGCAGCGTTCCGGTGCTTACCAAGCGTTACCTTATCCCGGGCTCGGAGGGCGAGGACGAAATTCCGCAGATGACCTTCGATATTGCCGGAAATCTGTATGCTTATCATCGCGACAAAGCGGGGCTGCGTGTGTACAGCATCCGTGGCGAGTCCCCGACGGCTGTAACGAGCGCCCCGGCCTCACAGTTGCTGCGTATCAGCGCCGGTGTCGCCGACATCACCGCCGATGCCGCAGAGGGATCGGTACGCTATTACAATATGCAGGGCGTGGAGATGCCGGCAGGTGCGGCCCTTGCTCCCGGACTGTACATACGCAAGTCCGGAAAGCAGGCTGTTAAAGTAGTGATAAGATAAAACTGAAATCGTGGCCTGTATGTGGCGGAGGTTACCGGATGTCTCCGTCACATGCAGAAACCCGCGCGAGACGACACTTTCAGAACCTCGCTAAACACAAAATCGGGACAGCGTATTAATACGCTGTCCCGATTTTGTGTGGTATAGGAGGAGTTACTTTTTGAAGTAACGGTTGTACAGACCCTGGAAGCCCTGACCGTGACGGGCCTCGTCCTTGGCCATTTCGTGTACGGTGTCGTGGATGGCGTCAAGGTTCTGGGCCTTGGCATTGCGGGCTATACGCATCTTGTCTTCGTTGGCGCCGGCCTCGGCTGCCATACGCTTTTCGAGGTTTACTTTGGTGCTCCATACGGTTTCGCCGAGGAGTTCGGCGAACTTGGCGGCATGTTCGGCTTCTTCGAAAGCGTAACGCTTGAATGCCTCGGCGATTTCGGGGTAGCCTTCGCGGTCGGCCTGACGCGACATGGCAAGGTACATGCCGACTTCGCCGCACTCACCGTTGAAGTGTGTGCGCAGGTCGTTCTTCATTTCTTCGTCGCAATCCTTTGCGATACCGAGTTCGTGCTCGGTGACGAAAGTAAGGGCGGCCTCGGGGTCGTCGGCGATTTCTTTGAACTTGCTGGCGGGAGCGCCGCAGATGGGGCATTTTTCGGGAGCGTGCTCACCTTCGTGAACGTAGCCGCAAACGGTGCAGATGAATTTCTTTTTCATAATCGTGATAATGTTGTTTTTTAGTTGTGTTTTAGTAGTTTGGACCGACTTGCGCCAATGGCGTATGTCGTGTGGCAGGGTAACGGTGAGGAGCCGGTTACCCGCTCACAAATGTAGGAAAAAATCCCGAAGCAAAAAAAACTTCGGGATTTATTTATCAGTTTTTATACCTTGTTATACTTTGGCGGCACTGTGTGTCCGCAAGGCATGCGGGTTTATTTTAAGATGCCGTTTTTACGGAATACTTTCTCGATGGCTTCGAGAGCGTGAGTAACCTGTTCTTTGGTATGTGTGGACATCAGACTGAAGCGAATCAGGGTGTCCTCGGGTGCCACGGCGGGGGAGACGACGGGATTGACAAATATGCCTTCGTCGAACAGCTCGCGCGTTACTTTGAAGGTGAGGAAGTTGTCGCGGATGAACAGGGGGATGATGGGGGTGGAGGTGTTGCCTATCTCACAACCCATGTTGCGGAAGCCTTCAAGAGCGTAGTTGGTTATCTTCCAGAGGTGTTCCTGACGCTCGGGTTCGGCAATCATGATGTCGATGGCCTTGAGGGCGGCGGCGGTGCTTGCCGGGGTGATGGAAGCCGTGAAGATATATGAGCGCGAGTGGTGGCGCAGGAAGTTGGTTATCTCCTTGTCGGTGGCAATGAAGCCACCCAGCGAGGCGAACGACTTGGAGAATGTGCCCATGATGAGGTCGACATCCTTGGTGAGACCGAAGTGGTTGGTGACGCCGCGGCCGCCTTCGCCGAACACACCGATTGCATGGGCTTCGTCAACCATCACCGATGCGTTGTACTGTTTGGCCAGACGCACG
Organism: uncultured Bacteroides sp.; assembly: GCA_964514475.1. Lineage (GTDB taxonomy): Bacteria > Bacteroidota > Bacteroidia > Bacteroidales > Muribaculaceae > CAG-873. Next base: position 1,748 of record CAZETN010000144.1, on the reverse strand, counting down.
ATTTCGGGGAGGTTGGCTACGTCGCCTTCCATGCTGAAGACGCCGTCGGTGACAATGAGCTTAACCTTGTCGGGATGGCAGCGCTGCAGCTGTTTCTCAAGGCTTGCCATGTCGTTGTGTTTGTACTTGTACTGCTGGCTGAAAGATAGACGGCGGCCTTCGATGATGGAGGCGTGGTCCTGTTCGTCCCACAGTATGTAGTCCTCGCGGCCTGTCAGACACGAAACGACTCCGAGGTTGACGCCGAAGCCGGTGCTGTAAATCATTACGTCCTCCTTGCCGATGTACTCGGCTATGCGGTGTTCGAGCTGTTTGTGCAGGTCGAGAGTACCGTTGAGGAAGGGTGAGCCGGCGCAGCCTGTGCCGTACTTTTTTACGGCCTCGATAGCGGCTTCTTTGATGCGGGGGTCGTTGACAAGGCCGGTGTAGCAGTTGGAGCCGAACATCATGACGGGCTTGCCGTTGATTATAACTTCGGTGTCCTGCTCGGAGGAAATGGCGCGGAAGTAGGGATACACGCCCGCGGCCTGGGCCTCCTGGGGTGCCGTGTATTTGCTTAGTTTCTCGTTGAGTAACTTCATATTTTTGTGAAACGCGATAAAATTTGGGGGCTGGCCGCGAAAAATGAGTCGCAACAGGCACCGGCGTTGCTGTCTGGCCGGTGTTCAAGCCTAAACAGGCTGCAAATTTACAAAAAAATCTAAAAAAGAGGCGGTTCTGACTATAAAAAAATCAGAACGCGCTATAAAAAGTGATAAAATTATATACCTGCAGCGTCAATATCTGCCAGAGGTGCTATCGGGCGCCATGTTCTTCCGGCTGTATTTCCGGTTGCCCGTATCCTATGTATTCAGGTATCAGTTTTATTGTATATATCCGTCTATATAATTAATGTGTGTCCTGCAATCGGGACCGGGATTATTCGGCGCCGATGCCCCGCAGTCGGTCAAGAAAAGACGGTCCGACCATTCGCACGTCTACCGCGACTTCGTTGCTCTTGCGGTTCAGAAAGATTATGGCTGCCGGCATTACTATCGCAACCCATTCCTCAAATGGGATGATGGCGTTTATGCGTTTGATAGAAATGGTGTGGAATGGCGAGGACGGATTAATCGAGTTTATGCTGAGTTCTTCGGTCTCCGGGTCGATGTATATGTCGTGGTGCTGTGCGGCGTAGTCGAACAGCAGAACCAGGTTGAGCATGTCCACGCTCTTCGGAGGTTTGTTGTAGCGTTTGTAGAGTGACTCGATTATCTTGCGTGAAATCATTTTTTATTCTCTTTTCTTGCGGGGGGGGGGAGAAAATGTTGCGTGTCTTTATGGCGTAAGCTGCGTGTCGTGTGATTGTTAACGCTGGATTGCCGTGCTTTATTACTCTAACCGCTAAATTAGTTAAAAGTTTAGCTATAAAACTCCAAAAAGCAGCTTGTGACGGCTTTGTAACCGTATTTCATTCCAAATGTATACAAGGCTCCGGCGCCGGTCAGGATGTGTGGAGATAAATTGACAGTTGAAAAGTGTTCGGGTTCGGCGAAAAATGTGTATCTTTGCAAAGTCGCTTTAGGGGCGGCTACCGCAATATTTACAACCAGTCAGAAATTAACGCGAAGAATTATGCGGCAAACACCCAAAGCCCGTCTTATACTTGAGGACGGAACGGTATTCGAAGGCAAGTCCTTCGGCTATAACGGCTCTACTGCCGGCGAAGTAGTGTTCAACACAGCTATGACGGGATACCCCGAGTCACT
>CAZETN010000143.1:0-4214 GCA_964514475.1 uncultured Bacteroides sp. | reverse complement strand
CGGCGCAGTACAAAATCGCCGCAGTGCCCGGACAGTTCCACTGTCCGGTATCCCCGTATCAGGTCGTAGAATTTCACCTCATGCTCAGGTACATACAGGCGTACCGCCGCCGGTCGCCCCGGACGCGGCGCACCCATACCCCCGAGACGGGGAGGACGGCAGGTGCCGGCATATACAACGCGGCCATCAGTCTGGTGAGGCGCTTGCGTCGCCATGATGTCGGCACGGGTGCATGTACAGGGATAGGTAAGTCCTTTTTCGGTCAATATCCGGAGATACCCGGCATATATATCGCTGCGGCGGCTCTGGATGTAGGGACCGCGGCAACCGCGGCCGTCAAGGCCGCCTTCGTCCCAGTCAAGCCCCAGCCAGCGCAAATCGTCCTCTATCTGACTGGCGTATTCGAAACGCGAGCGCTGAGGGTCAAGGTCCTCGTGGCGCAGCACCCACAGGCCGCCGCGGCTGCGGATTTCAAGCCACGACATCAGGGCTGCATATATATTGCCAAGGTGCATCCGACCCGTCGGCGACGGTGCAAATCGGCCACGGCTGATTGCTTCGCAACACATGTCATTTTCTGATTATGCGTCCGGCAACGGCGTCGAATACAAATCCGTCATTGCTGAACAGGGTTTCGATATAGCCCGACCCACGCATCTCGTCCACCGGCAGACAGTGCAGCCCGGGCGGGTCAATCAGCGCTATGTCATCGCCTAATGCCAGGGCTATGTCGAGTTCGTGGGTGGAGAACACTATGCACTTGCCGTGACTGTGCGCCAGGTCGGCAAGCAACGAACACAGCTCATAACGGTTGGGCAGGTCCAGAAAGGAGGTTGGCTCATCAAGGAGTATAACGGGGGTGGCCTGCGCCAATGCGCGCGCTATCATGATGCGCTGGCACTCGCCGTCACTCATGGTGTCCAGCGTGCGTCCGGCGTATGCCTCCATACCCACGGCCTCGAGAGCCTCCGCGACTTTGGCGCTGTCGGCCGGCCGCAAACGCCCTATCCAGTCGGTATACGGCGCACGTCCCATGGCCACTACATCGCGGCAGCGCAGATTGGCCACACGTACACGCTCGGTGTTGACAAAGGCCAGTGTACGGGCCAGCTCGCCGGCATGTAAGCCGGTAAGTCTGCGGTTACCGACCTCAATGGTTCCTGAATAATATGGATTGAGTCCGGCCATAGCCCGCAGCAATGTCGATTTGCCGGTACCGTTGCGGCCCAGAAGAGCGGTAAGACGTCCGGCCCGAAAAACGGCATTGACGCCACTCAACAATGTGCGGTCGCCGTAAAAGGCTGTAAAATCCTTCAGCTCAATCATGTTCTTATCAGCGGTTGCGTAACACTATCCATATCACTACCGGTATGCCAAGCAGAGCCGTAATGGCATTGACCGGGAGCACAAGCACTTTCGACACCATATCGCAGACCAGCAGCACGCAGGCGCCGCTCAGCACGGTCGCGGGCACAAGCACGCGGTGGTCGCTGTCGCCCGTAAGCAGGCGGGTGACATGGGGCATGGCAAGCCCTATGAAACCGATCGGACCGCAGAAGGCGGTGGCGGTTCCGGCAAGCAGTGTAGTCGAAGCAAACAGCAACGCACGGCTGCGCCTTACATCCAGACCCATCGTGCGGGCGTACTCTTCGCCCAGCAGCAGCAGGTTCAGCGGCTTGATGGCGAGAATGCCAAGTATCAGCCCCCCTGAAACAGCAGGGACGAATACACACAGCTGGCCGTAGGTTACGTCACCGAGCGAGCCCATTGTCCATATCACGAATGCCTTCAGCGCCTCCTCACGGCTAAGGTACTGCAATATCTGCACTATGGCGTTGACTCCCGACGAGAACATCATGCCCAGTATCAGTATGACCATTATGTCCTTTATTCGGTGGCCGACAACCGCAATGACGGCAAGCACTGCGGCAGCTCCGGCCCAGGCGGCTCCGGCCACGCCGAGATCGGACATCCATGCCGTCAGCCCGAATACAGGCGCCCCCATGATGAACAGCGCCACGCCAAGGCTTGCTCCCGAGCTGATACCGAGTACGTACGGCCCTGCCAGCGGATTACGGAACAGCGTCTGCATCTGCAGTCCGCTGAGCGTAAGCGCTGCCCCGGCAAGCATGGCGGTGATGGCTTTGGTAAGGCGCAGGTTAAGCACAATCCGGGCGGTCACCGCAGGGCAGTCGCCTCCGGTGAGAGCGGCCCACACGTCCCGGACAGGTATCGTGACGGCACCGACGCACAGGTCAAGCACAAACAGTGCCCCCATCAGCACGATAAGCGTCACAAACATATATGTCAGCCGCATGCTTCCGCGCATATTCAGTCACTGAGTCTGTGATAATAGACAAAGTCCTCCGGGACACGGTCGGGGTGGAACGCCTTGATCAAATCGCGCAGCACAATGTCCGGGCGCACAATCGCGCTCTCGTAAAAATCATTGCCGCCGCCTGGCGTGGTACGCAGATTGTTGTTGTAGACGCACCCACTGACCATAGGAGGAGTATCGGCGAACTTAGGATACTGGCGCTGCAGTTCGCTCAGGGTGCCGAACATTCCGGTATTTATCCAGTAGTCGGCGCCTGAGAGCAGACTGTAAGCCTCCTCCATATCGATGGGTTCGGACATACTGCCCGTATTTTTCGTATAGGCGTAGCGGCCGCCGGCGTCGCTGACAAGCCGCGCCATGTAATTGTTTACCGAGGGCATGAACCACTGGTCGTTATACGGTGTGTTTATCATCACCACAGGTCTGGAGTCAGCCCCGAGGTCCTTCACCCGCTGACGCATCGCATCGTAACGCAGAGGGATGCTGTCGAAGACCTCGCGCCCGCGCGCACCCGCACCACAGACTTCGGCCAGAGGCAGCAGCCACTCGGCCTTGCCTGTGGGCGACTCCTCGACATACTCGCCCACATACATATAGGGGATGTGGAGCTCGCGCAGTTTGCCCTCGAGCCCGCTGGCCCCGGAGACTCCGTACAGAAGCACCAGATCCGGATCAGCAGCCACAAGCGCCTCGTAGTTATAGGCACCTTCGTAACCGATATCGCCTATTGAGTCGCGGCGAGCCTGTATCGCAGGACTTGTAATGTAATCTATGCCTGATACCCCGACAATACGGTCTCCCATACCCAAGGCCTCGAGCAATGCCACCTGCGTCGACGATGTGCACACTATGCGCCGGGCCTCGCCATTCAGTACCTGACCGCCAAAGCCGACGGGCGCGGCGTCGCCGTCCCGCAGCACAAGCAGTGCCGTCTTTATCGAGTCGGCGCCCTGCCAGGGGTCAGTCACTTCGATAAGCCGGCTGTCGCTGCCTGAAGCACCAAGTATACGGAAACCCGTGGCATAACGGGGGGCATATTCAACCTGTCGGTAGTCGGTTACCTCAGCCGGCTTTTTTTTGCATGCGCCAAGTGCAAGCACACACAGTGTTACTGCCAGTATTATCTTTGTCTTCATATGTCTTCAATGTTTATCCTGCAAAAATAATGATTTTTTGCGGCTTATGCTCCGAAAAGCGCCCACAAATCACTAATTTTGCACTCGGTACAACACTTAAGCCATCATGAGCAATACTTACTCCCCGTTCGACGCCGCCGAAAACCCGCAGATGCATCTGGCATGGCAACTGATAAACGAAACCGGCGCCAGCCTGTTCCTTACCGGAAAGGCCGGAACCGGCAAGACCACGTTTCTGCGGCGTCTGCGCGATGCTTCGGACAAGCGCATTGTTGTGGTGGCGCCTACCGGAATAGCTGCCGTAAATGCGGGTGGTGTAACCATCCATTCGTTCTTCCAGCTTGCTGTCGGCGCAGCTCCGGGCGATAGCCCGGCCCGCGGCTTCGACAGGTTCAACCGCGACAAAATCCGACTTATCCGCACCATGGATTTACTCGTTATCGACGAGATTTCGATGGTGCGCGCCGACCTGCTTGACGCTGTTGACACGGTACTGCGGCGCCACCGCGATCCGCTTAGACCTTTCGGCGGAGTACAACTGCTGATGATCGGCGACCTGCAGCAGCTGGCACCCGTAGTCAGGGACAACGAAATCGCCACGCTGCGCAACCTGTACGAGACTCCGTATTTCTTCTCAAGCCACGCCTTGCGTAAGCTCAGCTACAACGTCATCACCCTCGAGCACACATACCGACAGCAGGACCCCGGATTTCTACGTCTGCTCAACAGCATTCGCTCGG
>CAZETN010000142.1:0-4222 GCA_964514475.1 uncultured Bacteroides sp. | reverse complement strand
CGACCGCTCGGGAGTACGCATCTCGCTTCATTTCACGTTCTGAGCTTTTTTTACCGCAACTGTTTTGGTTTTACGCTCTATTTTGTTAATTTTGTAGGAAATATGGACCTGCGTCATCCGGCACCTGCCGTCCCGGCAAAAAACGGTACCTGCACCTGAGGACGCAGCAGATACTACCTTTGTAATAGTGACCCCTTACATTACTGACAGAAATTCATCCGCTCAACAGATATGTTAAAACGATTTTTTGCCGCATTCTTAGGCTCGCTGACCGCCATCTGGGTGACCATCGGTCTCCTGTTCGTAATCAGTATCGTAGCAACGATAGCAATTGTGGCCGGAGTCGCCGCCTCCGGTGATAGCGGCGTCCTTACCGAAGGATCAATTCTGAAAATCGACCTCTCCGGATCCATATCCGACCGCACAAGTGTGCCTTCGGTCTCGGACGTACTTATGGAACGTGCCGAAAACGGCCAGAGTTTCGAGACCATCGTAGCAGCCATACGCCACGCCGCCAACGATAAAAAGATTGCAGGCATATACCTCGAATGCAACGGCGCCTCGATGGGGTACGCCCTGCGCGAGGAACTTGTCGAGGCCCTGAAGGAATTCAAGAAGTCCGGCAAATGGATCCAGTCGTACAGCGATGGCTATACACAGGGCGACTATTACGTGGCAAGTGTGGCCGATACCATCAGCCTCAACCCTGTCGGGTCGGTAGACATCCGCGGTATCGCCGCTCAGATTCCGTATTTCAAAAACGCGCTTGACAAACTCGGCATTAAAATGCAGGTTGTCAAGGTCGGCACTTTCAAGAGCGCAGTCGAGCCATACCTGCTTGACGGCCCGTCGGAAGCCAACGTATTGCAGACCCACGTATATATCGACTCGATATGGAATAATCTTGCCGGCCAGATAGCTTCGGCCCGTAAGGTATCCAAACAGACTGTCAATGACTGGGCCGATTCGATAATCTACACAGCTCCGGCCAAATGGCTTAAAGCAAACAAAGTTGTCAACGTGCTCGAGTACCGCCGTGTCTTCGAGGACCGTCTTCGCCACCTCACCGACACAGACGAGGACGATGACCTGCCGGTGGTTTCTCCCGCCGATTACGTCAAACTGGCCAAGAATCTCAAGTACGACATGGTAAGCGGTTTCAGCTCGCACGGCAAGCACATCGCCATCCTTTATGCTACCGGTGATATTGTCGACAGCGGCCAGGGTGGCATCGTGGGCGATGAGATGGTTCCCGAAATCATAAGCCTCGCGCAGGATGATGACGTTGCCGGAGTGGTTCTGCGCGTCAACTCGGGCGGCGGAAGCGCATTTGCCTCCGAGCAAATATGGGAGGCCCTTGAGTTTCTTAAGTCAAAAGGCAAGCCCCTGTACGTGTCGATGGCCGACTACGCGGCTTCGGGCGGTTACTGTATATCGTGCGGCGCCGACCGTATTTGCGCCGACCCCAACACCATCACTGGCTCGATAGGCATCTTCGGAATGCTGCCGGACCTCAGCGGATTGCTGACTGATAAAATCGGCGTGAATTTCGTCACCATCCAGACTAACCCCAATGCCGACTTCGGTAACATCACAAAGGGCATGACTCCACAGCAGCACGCCGCGCTGCAGCATAGCGTCGACGACGGTTATGCTCTTTTCACCGGCCGCGTAGCCAAAGGACGCAATATGCCGATAGACTCCGTACTTGCGATAGCCGAAGGCCGTGTATGGGACGGACGCACGGCACTGCGTATCGGCCTGGTGGACGAACTTGGCTCAATGCAGAAGGCCATAGCTGCAATGGCTAAAAAGACAAAACTCAAAGTCAGCGACGTTGTCTCGTATCCTCGTGTATCGCTCACCCCGCTTGAGCAGATGCTGCTCGGCGGCGTCGGTGACGGCGCACCCGCCATGCGTGCCGGCGTCACCGACATGGCTCCGCTGGTGTTCGAAGGCATGACAACCGACGAGACCCGCGACTGCCTTAGCCTGCTGCGCTCGCTTCGGTCGTCAAGCCCGGTTCAGGCTCGCATGACTCCCGTATATCTGCGTTAATAAAAAGTTTCGCATTCCCACAATATCCGCTGAACATACAACTGCCAAATACCGATTGATTATGGCGCGCACCACATTCGCTAAAATATGCCTGCTGCCGCTCTCCCGAATATACGGAGCGGCTACGTGGGTGCGCAACAAACTGTTTGACTGGAACCTGATTCTAAAACAGCACGAGTTCGACGTACCGGGTATAGTAGTCGGTAACATCGCGGCCGGAGGCACCGGCAAGACCCCGCATGTCGAATACATCGTAAACATGCTGAGTCAGACCATGCGGGTAGGCGTGCTGAGCCGAGGATACAAACGCGCCACCAAGGGATTTGTACAGGCGACGCCCAACTCCACACCGCGCGACATCGGCGACGAGTCGTACATGGTGTACCATAAGTTCAACGGCAAAATAATGGTTGCCGTATGCGAGAACCGTGTACGCGGCATCAACAAAATGCTCGAAATTGATTCGAAGCTTGATGTAATAGTACTTGACGACGCATTTCAGCACCGTTACGTCAAGCAGCGGATTTCGGTAGTGCTGACCGAGTTCGAGCGCCCGGCCTTCAAAGACGAGCTTTTGCCGTACGGACGCCTGCGCGAATCGGCAAAAGGGCTGCTGCGCGCCGACATAGTAATTGCCACCAAATGTCCTGCAAACATCAAGCCGATTGACTATAAGGTTTTCGACAAGGAGCTCAACCTTTTTCCGGCGCAACACCGGTTTTTCTCGCGTCTGCGCTACGAAAGACTCAAACCGGTCTTTCCGGACGCCGCGCCCAAAGCCCCCAGACTCTCCGAACTTTCGGGCGACGACCGCATCCTGGCGATATGCGGAATCGGAAACCCGAGGCCTTTTGTAAAATATCTGAAGAGTTTCATGCCCAAGGTGCGCATAAACATTTTCCCGGACCATCACGACTATTCGCGCAACGACATGGAGCTGCTGACCCGTCGCTTCAGCACCATGCAAGGCTACAGACGGCTGATAATAACCACCGAAAAAGATGCCGTAAGGCTACGCAACTGTCCGTACTTCCCACACGACCTAAAGCCACACCTCTACTATCTGCCGATACGGGTCGAATTCATAAACCGGCAGCAGACTGTAAATCCGAGTCCCGAAGCAAGGGAGCGCAGTGCAGCCGAAGCCTGTCAGGAGTTTAACCAGACGCTGCGCAAGCTGATGACCCAGAAGTCTATCATGGGCAACAGTCACGACTGACAGGCGCCCGGGAAAAACGGCACAAGCCGTATACACAGACCATATCGCCGAAACAATTGCCTTCCCGACAGTGTTTCTCAGTTGAGCAGGTGATTACACCGCCTCCCCCACTCCATAAACAAAATCATACACTTACATAACCGCATACAACACATTTTTATTTCAGAAAACAATCTAACCTGATAAACAATGCTCGAAAAAATCAAACAGACCGCCGAATTTCTGCGTAACCGCGTAAAAGGCGAACTTCCCAAAATCGGTATTATCCTTGGCTCGGGCCTCGGAAATCTCGGTGACCATCTCACCGATAAAGAAGTAATCCCCTATAAGGAAATTCCGAATATGCCCGTATCGACAGTCGCCGGCCACAGCGGCAATCTTATCTTCGGCACTCTTAACGGACGCCGCGTCCTGGCGATGCAGGGCCGTTTCCATTACTACGAAGGCTACGACATGAAATCGGTCACATTCCCCGTGCGCGTAATGCACGCTTTGGGCATCGACACCCTATTTGTCAGCAACGCAGCCGGCGGCATGAACAAGGAATTCAAAGTCGGCGACGTGATGATTATCACCGACCAAATCAACCTTTTCCCTGAAAATCCTCTGCGCGGACACAATTACGAGGAACTTGGCCCGCGCTTCCCGGCCATGACCGAACCTTACAGCAAGGAACTTATCGCCAAGGCCGATGCCATCGCCGCCCGCAAGGGAATACGTGTAATGCACGGTGTATACGTAGGCACCACCGGCCCTACATTCGAGACTCCGGCCGAATATGAATACTTCCGTATCATCGGCGGTGACGCCGTCGGCATGAGCACTGTCCCCGACGTAATAGGGGCCCGCCACATCGACATGCGCGTATTCGGAGCCAGCGTCAACACTGACCTCGGCGGCAAGGATCCCACTGACCTCCCCAGTCCCGAAGAGGTTACCAAAGCT
>CAZETN010000141.1:0-4230 GCA_964514475.1 uncultured Bacteroides sp. | reverse complement strand
TGGAGGCACCATAGGCATCATGATTGCCGTGATACTTTTCAGCATCTTCACCACAAAACGTAATCCGCTGTGGACATACGACCGTCTGGTGATTCCAATAGCTCTTGTCGGCGCGCTTATACGCTTCGGAAATCTGATGAACAGCGAGATTTACGGATGTCCCACCGACCTGCCCTGGGGGTTCATTTTTGTGCGCGGACATGAGTGGCCCGGTCAGCCGTGTCACCCTACTCAGATTTACGAGGCGCTGTGCTATCTGGCGCTTTTCGGACTGCTGATGTGGATGTATTGGAAAAAGCACGCCCAACGGCGTCCCGGACTGATTTTCGGTGTATTTTTCATAATACTCTTCGGTACCCGTTTCATGATTGAGTTTGTCAAGAACGACCAGGTTGCCCGCGAGGCCACGATGACTCTCAACCTTGGACAACAACTGTCGATACCGTTTATTCTGATAGGAGTGTGTCTGGTTGTCTGGGCTATGACCCACCCCAAGGTACCCTTGACCATTCCCGAGGAAGAGAAGCTGAAAGGCGTACGGTCGCACAAGTGAGCGAACCCAACCATAATTACACAGGGTATGCCGGAGGGCATACCCTGTGTAATTATGAGTAAAGGTGTGATTATCTGTCTCAGAACGAGTATTGCAGCAGAACATTGATGCGGTTGGCCTTTCCGTGCTCGCCGCTGTAGTTGTTGCGGGTGCCGTGCAGATATTCGGCGCCGAGGCGCAGGTTGTCGTCAACATCGTAGAACATGTTGGCGCACTCGTACATGCCGAAACGATATGTGTCCGGACCCAGATGGCCGCAGTCGAACAGCTGCGCGCGGCTTACCGACGCTGTAGCGAAGAGTTTCGGGGTAAAGTGGACATAGAAACCGCCTGTCCAGGTCATCGATGGCGCTACAGTCAGGCGTCCGCGGTCTGAGGCGTCAGGAATGAGGTCGAACCCCTCGCCGCTCAAGTCGTTTACAAACTGACTGATGCCCTTGCCGTACGAGACGTGTCCGAAAGGCTGGACAATACCGGCGATGTCGAATATAAAGCTGCCTTTGACACCCCAGCCGGCCTCAAAGCGGTTTTTGCCGGCAAGCAGGTCGCGGTAGCAGATGTCACGGAAAATAGCTGACGCGCGCACATGACTGCCCTTGGCCCAGCTGTACTGAATGTAAACGGGTATGTCGGGAACACGCTGGGCGATTTTTGTGGTTCCGGCGGTTTCGATACCGTCGGTGACGAATGTATTCTGTGTCATGGAAACTTTTGGCAGTTCCACGGATATGGCGCCCGAAAATCCTTTATATGTCGAAGTGGCGTAGCGGATGATCATGCTCTTTTCGGATACCTGGCCGCAGGCGCCCTGCGGGTCGATTGTCGGCGCCTGAACATCGTTGTCGATGAATGTGGAGTTGGTAAGACCGGCAGTGAGGTGCCCGACCGAAGCATAGGCCTGTTTGAGTTTGAAACCGTATCCGCCATCATCGCCGGTAAACTTGGCCTGAAAGTATACTTTGAACAGACCGAACTTCTTTGTTTTGCCGACAAGTTTCGCTGTCAGGCTGCTGGCTTGAGCGCCGGCGCCGAAACGCTGGCGGAATTCGGCGTTGTTTGGTACTTGTATATCGTAGGTCGTGAAGTTGTAGTCATCAATGGAACCTCCGAAGTCATAGCTGGCCGTGGCGTACAGCGACCCGCCGATGCCGAATGCGATTTTGCCGTCGCGGTCGAGAAGCATGAAGCGTGGTGCGTCAGCATCGCTGAAGTCGAGATTTTCGCGCGAATAAAATACAGCTATTACCGACGAATCGGCGCGTGAAGGATCGCCATGCAGAATGATTGCACGCTGAGGGATGAGAGTCTGGCCCTCGTTTACTGTTCCGGTACCCTGGGCAAAGGCCGCTGTGCCGGCAGCCAAAGCCAATAAAGTGGCGGTCAGCCTTGATTTCAATTTCATAATATGATATTTGAGTGTGATGTCTAAGCAGGTTTTAACGTATCTTTATCTTCTAACAAGCCTGTCGGGGCTTTGGTTTTTATATTCTTTAGAAATCAGGGACAGAATTACGATATAAATTAACGTACTTTAATTGGCGCGAATGGGCACACTTTAGACTTTTTTATTTAATTTTGCGTCAGTTATATTCGAATAATACATATCAATCCATTATGAATATCAAAATTTTAAGCGTTGCCGCGACCGCATTGGTCATGGCGTCGGCTGCTCAGGCCGGCAATTACAAAATCACCGTTCCGTTAACCGCCGACGAGGACGGGGCAATGGTGTACCTCACCAATTATGATACCGGTGACAAGATTGACTCGGTGATGGTGGATGCCGCGCAGGCGGTCTTCGAGGGAAAAATTGAAGCCCCCGTACTTGCCCGTCTGGTACTTGACGGCAAACGTGTCGGCCCTTTTATCCTTGAGGATGGCAATATAACGGTAGACCCCGCCAAGGGCGCTTCGGGTACAACGCTCAATGAGCGCATAAACTCTATTGGTGAATATATGGAGCAGCTCGGACAGAAATTCTCGTCCGCCCGTAACTCAGGCGACGAGAATGCGGCGAAGGCTGTATATGACGAGTATCAGAGTTATATTCAGCAGCAGATAGACCAGAATGCCGACAACCCTGTCGGACTGATGATGTTCATGCAGGCTGCATACTCGATGGAACCGGAACAGTTTATGGCCGCACTCGAAAAGTATCCTTACTTCAAGCAAAGCGCACGCATGAAAAAGCTGATAGCCGCCAACGAGGCGAAAAGGGCCACACAGGCCGGCGCGATGTTTACCGATTTTGAGGTGACCTATGATGGCAAGACGCATAAACTTAGCGATGTCGTAGGCAAGGGGACCCCTGTGCTTGTGGATTTTTGGGCGTCGTGGTGCGGACCGTGCCGGCGCGAAATGCCTAATCTTAAAGCCATAAATGAAAAATACGGAGACCGGCTCAAGGTACTCGGAGTGGCCGTATGGGACGAGCCCGATGCTTCGCTCAACGCCGTGCGTGAACTTGGATTACCCTGGGAAGTATGGGTAAACGGCCAGACCGCTCCCACTAATGCCTACGGTATCAGCGGTATTCCCTGCATTGTTGTCTTCAACGGCGACGGCACCATCGCTTTCCGCGATCAGGTCGGCGAAGACCTCGCCGCCTCCCTGAATACCCTCCTGAATAAATAAAACCCGTATATCTCGCGTTGCATCGGCTGCCTCCTCCTTCCCGACGAGGCAGCCGCTGCAATACGTATACCGCGAGCCGTGCGATATGTGTGCCCATAGGCATTCGCCGGGGCGGACATATAACAAAAAAAGTCGCATCAAAAATGCGACTTTTTTGTTGCCTTGGAAAGATTCGAACTCTCACAGGCGGAACCAGAATCCGACGTGCTACCATTACACCACAAGGCAATTTTTGGTGGCAACCGGCTTTGTTTCTCGATTGCGATGCAAAGGTACGAGGTTTTTTTGTTCTGTGCAAGTAATTTTGAATTTTTTTGTGATTTGAAGGCGTTTTTTGCTCGTTTTATTGTCGTAACTTTGCGTCGAATTCGCTGTCCGAGAGGCTGCATTTGTACAAAACGCGCTATGGCACAGCCATAAAGCTTGTGAGCGCGTCCGTTTCTCTAAAAAATGTCATATGAACCGACCGAAATTATTTTTTCTTGCAATTATTGCGGCTCTGGTCTGCGGAGCCCCCGTATTGACGGCTCAGAGCCGCGCGCCTGAACTGAAATTCGGAGAAATAAAACATAAAGACAAGGCCGATACGCTGGGATTTGAGGAACGTCCGTATTTTTTGCTCGTCGAGCAGTGCGAAAAGGCTCTTGCCGAGCATGACTACGAGGCTGCCGGCCTGCGTCTGGTCGAGGCTATGGGTATCGAACCTGACAACCCGCTGAATGTGGCGTTGCTGTCAAACTTGGGCATGATATATTATTATAATGAGCAGGATTCGTTGGCGCTTGTCACGCTCGATGTCGCCGTAAGCCGGGCGCCGCGTCTTATCGGTGCCCGCGAACATCGTGCCCGCGTGCTTATCGGAATGGGACGCGACAGCGAGGCGTACGAGGAATACGGCCGTATCATAGATATTGACTCGGTAAACTGTGATGCGCGTTTTACGCGTGGCATGATGGCATTATACCGCGGCGAACTGCAGGTGGCGCAGGCCGACTTCGCAACCTTGTCACGTGTGGCTCCGTTATGGCGGAATACAATCCTGG
>CAZETN010000140.1:0-4231 GCA_964514475.1 uncultured Bacteroides sp. | reverse complement strand
CATACCGCGCAGCACTTCGGGGTCCATGGCGGGAGAAATATCGCTCCCTACGGGAGGTAGCTGCGCCGTGTCTCCGAGCAATATCATGCGGCAGCCCCCGGCACCGTAGACATATTGTATCAGGTCGGCGAGCAGACCGCCCTGCTCATTGGCCGAGCCATAGGCACCGGTGGCGAAACCGTCCTCGTCGCCTATCATCGACGCCTCGTCCACGATAAATACCGTATCGGTGGCATTGTTGGTCTGCAGTCCCGGCATTTCGCCCCCGAGGCTGTGACGGTAAATCCGGCGGTGAATGGTGTAGGCGGGCTTGCCGGCCAAAGCGCTGAATACCTTTGCGGCACGTCCTGTAGGAGCCATCAGCTGCGATTTGATGCCCGCACGGGCCAAAGCACGTACCAACGCTCCCGACAGACTGGTCTTGCCGGTACCGGCGTACCCGTTGAGCACGAATACACGGTCGTGACTGCCGTGAATGCTGTCAAGCTGGCGTGCGCGTGCCGGCGAACAAAACCGTGCCAGTGCCTCGATTATCTGGCGCTGCTGCGCATTGGGTTCGAACCCCAATTCGGCAACCACAGCCGCCGTAAACTCGCCGAACGTCACTGTCGTCAGTTATTTAAGACTCCACTCAAAGCCGTCCTTGGTGTCCTTGACATCAAAACCGATGGCGGCCAGACGGTCGCGGATCATATCGGACATGGCCCAGTTTTTCTCGGCCTTGGCGCTCTTGCGCAGGTCAAGCAGCAGGTCCACCGCATCCTCGAAGGGTTTCATGGCGGCAGCGTCGCCGTCGTCACCGGTCAGGTCGAGGCGCAGGCCAAGAATCTCGCCGGCAAAAGTGTCGAACACAGTCTTGACGCGCGAGATTACAGCGGCATCAGCCGTAGCTTTGCCGTCGTTGATTTTATTGACGAGGGAGCACAGATCAAAGAGCTTGGCGATAGCCACGGGTGTGTTGAAATCATCGTCCATGGCGGCATATGCCTCGCTTTCGATTTTTTCGACATCGGCCATGCTCACCGTTCCTTTTCCGTCTTCCACGGCCTTCAGGGCGCCCAGACGGCGGTAGCTGTCGAGCATGCGGGTATAGGCTTTCTCGGCACTCTGCAGGGCTTCGTTGCTGAAGTCGACGGTGCCGCGGTAGTGGGCCTGCAGGATAAAGAAACGGATTGTCATCGGCGAATAAGGCTGCTCGAGCAGTGGATGACTGCCGTCGAAAAACTCCTGCAGCGTAATGAAGTTGCCCAGGCTCTTGCCCATCTTCTTGCCGTTGATGGTTATCATGTTGTTGTGCATCCAGGTGTGTACCACCGGGTGACCGTTGCGGGCCACGGACTGGGCAATCTCGCACTCGTGGTGCGGAAACTTGAGGTCCATGCCGCCACCGTGTATGTCAATCTCCGTACCGAGGTACTTCTCGGACATCGTCGAGCATTCGAGGTGCCAGCCGGGAAAGCCCTCGCTCCACGGCGACGGCCAGTGCATGATATGTTCGGGGGCGGCCTTTTTCCACAGCGCGAAGTCAGCGGGATTGCGCTTCTCGGCCTGGCCGTCAAGAGCACGCGTGGCACTGAGCAGCTCGTCGATATTGCGGCCCGACAGGCGTCCGTAGCCGAAGTCGCGGTTGAACTTCGGCACATCGAAGTACACCGAACCTTCGCTTTCGTAGGCGTATCCGGCATCCAATATTTTCTTTATATACTCTATCTGTTCGATTATATGTCCGGAGGCATGCGGCTCGATGCTCGGAGGCAGAACATTAAGGGCGCGCATGGCATCGTGGTAGCGGGTCAGATAATGCTGTACCACCTCCATCGGCTCGAGCTGCTCGATACGGGCCTTCTTTGCAATCTTGTCCTCGCCCTCGTCGGCATCGTGCTCCAGATGGCCCACATCGGTGATGTTGCGCACGTAGCGTACTTTATAACCGAGGTGGCGCAGGTAGCGGGCCACAACGTCAAAGGTGATGGCCGGACGCGCATGACCCAGGTGTCCGTCGCCATATACAGTCGGACCACAGACATACATGCCTGCCATTTCGGGATGCACGGGACGGAAAATCTCTTTCTGACGCGACATCGAATTGTATATCGTCAGCTCATTGTTGCGGATTGCCATGGTAAGAATAAATCGTGGGGGGGGAGATAAAAATTGTTTTATGGATATCGGTATGGAGTCGGTGGCTTTAACGGTTCAGGCGCCCCCTCGCCATGCACATGGTGTCGGGGACGCCCGGAAACCCTGATGGCTCAGGCCTGGAAGCCGCCCTGCTTGCCCTCGGGCTGCTTGCGCGGTACGGTGCGCTCGATTTCGCCGTAGATTTCCTCATACTTGGCCAGGTTGTCGCGCAGGGCGAACAACAGGTTCTTGGCATGTTCGGGAGTCATGATGGCGCGGGTCTGCACACGGGCCTGCTGGATATTGGGTGTTACATTGATAAAGTCGAAATAGAACTCTGTGGGCGAGTGCGAGATAACCGCAAGGTTCGAATAGTGGCCGCCGGCTACCTCGGGAGTCAGCTCAATCTTGATTTCGTTTTTAGGCTGGTTGTTATCCATTGTCAGAAAATATTTTTAGAGTTATTGGGGTGAGACGGTCCGCCGTGACATGCGGACAGCAAAATCATTCGATTGGTTTGAGAACGTCGTCGCGCTTGAATGTAAGCTCGTGGAAAGCCGAGTTGGTATCGTTGATGCGCAGGGTAAATCCATCGTACTTGGCATTCGACCAGATAGCAGAGATATTGAACGACCCGTAAACGGTCTTCCAGGTGCCGTTGACATTGTCGCCGCTCTCGTACTGCAGATATACGACGGGCATCTTGTCGTCGAGCGTCTTTTCGTCGGCCACAAGGCGCAGCGTCTTGTGGTCGTTGAAATACACGCCCAGACCTTCATAGTTGAGATATGCGCCTTCGATCGAAACCGCATGTGTCTGCAACTCGCCCATATACAGGCCGTTGGTGTTCTCCCAGGTTATCGCGCCGTTGGTTACGGTACGATATGCCAGCATGTCGATGGCGCCACTGGTATAGGGTGTGCGGCCGGCAGGATAACCGTACATCACCAGCACACGGTCGCCCACCTTTACATTCGACTTTTCGTCGAAAGTTCGGTCGCTGGTAAACGTCAGCAGCGACTTGGTGGCCACATTGTACATTTCAAGCACACTGCCGGCCGTGCTGTTGGCAGTCAGCGTCATGAAGTTGAGGTAGGTGGCAGGAGCGTCATCCTTGCTGTCGTTACACGAAGTCAATCCCACAATAAGAGCAATGGCCAGGATGGCCGATAAGAACTTAGTTTTCATCTTAGGTTTGTTATTTTACCCGCCAGACTGTATGCACGGGCCTCGGAAAGAAATATGAAATAATGAAATATTAAAGAATAGAAGTCATACTGATTGGTTCGCGCGGTGTACCACCGAAACTATGCGTCCGTCGGCGATGTGCACTATGCAGTGCGAGTCGGCAGCCAGGCTCTCGTCATGCGTTACAATAACAAAAGTGGTGCCAATGTCACGGCACAGGTCAAAGAACAGCCGGTGCAGCTCATGACGGTTCCGGGAGTCGAGACTGCCCGAAGGCTCGTCGGCAAGAACAACCTTCGGAGCATTTATCAGCGCCCGGGCCACTGCGCCCCGCTGCGCCTCGCCACCCGAAAGGGCCGAGGGTTTGTGCGTCATGCGCTCGCCCAGCCCCAGCCGCCGCAGCAGTCCGGCTGCCTGCTCCAGTGCCTCACGTCGCGACACGCCGGCAATAAGCGCAGGCATCGCCACATTTTCCTGCAGGGTAAATTCAGGGAGCAGCTGATGATTCTGAAACACGAAACCTATATTACGGTTGCGGAATGCCGAAAGCTGCGAATCGCCGAGCGCCATTACATCCTTGCCATCGTAAAGCACCTGACCGGCATCGGCTCGCTCAAGTGTGCCTAATATCTGCAGCAACGTAGTTTTACCGGCGCCGCTCGGCCCGACAACCGACGTGACAACTCCCTCGGAAACTTCAAGCGTAACACCGCGCAGAACCTCCACGCGGCCATAACTCTTGCATATATCCTTGAGTAAAATCATCGTCGCAATTATTGCCGGCACAAAGCGCCGTACAATTCACAAATATACAAACAAAAACCGATATAACCGCAAAATTAGCATAGTTTAATAAACACCCCCTCAATAGAAAGATTCCAATAAGAAGTGCAACGGCCCTTTCCTCACTCCTCCTCAGGGG
>CAZETN010000139.1:0-4243 GCA_964514475.1 uncultured Bacteroides sp. | reverse complement strand
AAAGCTATGGAATGTACACTGCCAACGGCATACTCTTCAATCACGAGAGCGAACGCCGCGGCGAGACATTCGTCACCCGCAAGATTTCCATGGCCGCCGCGCGTATCGCAGCCGGCAAACAGGATAAACTGTATCTCGGCAATCTTGACGCGCGCCGCGACTGGGGATACGCTCCGGACTATGTCGAATGCATGTGGCTCATCCTGCAGCAGCCCGAGCCGGACGATTATGTCATCGCCACCGGCGAATACCATTCGGTGCGCGAATTCGCTACCCTGGCGTTTGCCCGCGTGGGCATAAACCTGCGGTGGGAGGGCAAGGGCCTTGACGAAAAAGGCATTGACTGCGCTACCGGCCGCGTGCTTGTCGAGGTTGACCCGCGCTTTTTCCGTCCGGCTGAGGTCGATGAACTCCTCGGCGACCCTACAAAAGCGCGCACACGGCTGGGATGGAACCCGCGGAGCACCTCGTTCGAGGAGCTGGTGCAACGCATGGTCGACTACGATGTCAACCTTGTGGCTGAAGGGAAACTCTGAGTTCCCGCTCTCCTTGTGCATACACCTCTCCCTCTCTACTGCCAGTCAATATTTCAACTTCCGTTATGACCAAAATCAGTAAAGACGCCAAGATATATGTAGCTGGACACCGCGGCCTTGTGGGCTCGGCCATCATGCGAAACCTTGTGTCGCGCGGTTTCACCAATGTCATAGGGCGCACACACCGCGAGCTCGACTTGCTTGACCCGGTTGCCGTACGCAAGTTCTTCGACGAGGAGAAGCCGGATGTTGTAGTCCTTGCCGCCGCCCATGTGGGAGGCATCATGGCCAACCTCAAGAACCGCGCCGACTTCATTATGGAAAACCTGCAGATACAGCAGAATGTCATCGGCGAGTCCTGGCGTCACGGCGTGCGCAAACTTGTGTTTCTCGGCAGCACATGCATTTATCCGCGTGAGGCTCCGCAGCCTATACGCGAGGACGCCCTGCTTACCTCGCCGCTCGAATACACTAACGAACCCTATGCCATCGCCAAAATAGCAGGTCTCAAGATGTGCGAAAGTCTTAATCTGCAATATGGCACCGACTATATAGCCGTAATGCCGACAAATCTATACGGCCCTGGCGACAATTTTCACCTCGAGCACTCGCACGTGCTGCCCGGCATGATGCGCAAAATGCATCTTGCACGTCTTCTTAACGAGGGCGACATGGAGGGCGTGCGCGCCGATTTGCGCCGGCTCCCGGTCGCCGACACAAATGCCGACTCTATGACTGACGACGAAATCCGCGCATTGCTTGCACGATACGGAATTTATACGGACCGTCTTGAGCTATGGGGCACCGGGACACCGCTGCGCGAATTTCTGTGGAGCGAGGATATGGCTGATGCTACGGTGCATGTCATGCTGAACGTCAGCTTTGACATGTTGCGCGGAAATTCCGATGAAGTCCGCAACTGTCATATCAATATCGGTACCGGAAAGGAGCTTACCATAGCCGAACTTGCCCGTCTGGTAAAAGAAACGGTCGGCTACCGCGGCACTATAAAATGGGATGGCGTCCATCCCGACGGAACAATGCGCAAACTCTGCGATGTCTCCAAAATACACAGGCTTGGGTGGAAGCATAAAAT
Organism: uncultured Bacteroides sp.; assembly: GCA_964514475.1. Taxonomy (GTDB): domain Bacteria; phylum Bacteroidota; class Bacteroidia; order Bacteroidales; family Muribaculaceae; genus CAG-873. Next base: position 2,611 of record CAZETN010000139.1, on the reverse strand, counting down.
CGAGTTGCCCCAAGGTGTGGAAATGCTCTACAGGCAATACCTCGACGGAGCGGGAGTGGCCTCGCGCTGATTTTCCCACCCTTCCTGACCAATCAGACGTTCAGAGTCAAAACACACATCTAATCAATGGAAAATTATCTTATAGCGGCTTTAGCTATGTTTTTGCTGGAATGGCTGTATATACGGCTGGCACCCCGACTGGGGCTTGTGGCCCCGGTCACCGACCGGTCGTCGCACAGCCGGCCCACACCTACGGGAGGAGGCATAATATACGTGTTCGCCGCATTGGCATTTGTCTTGCAGCACGGAACGCAGATTCCGCCACACTGGACATGGATGCTGGGCGGTGGGCTTGTGCTCAGCATTGTATCATTCTGGGATGACATGCACCCGTTGCCGCCGCTGCCGCGCCTTCTGGTTCAGGTTATTGTGGTTTGCGTCGCATTCAAGACCTATTGCTACCCCCAGGCCCTGCACATATATGTCCTTATGGTGGTTTGCAGCATATGTTGCATAAACGCCTTCAACTTCATCGACGGCATCCGATGTATGCTGGCATTCTATTGTCTAATTGTACTTCTGACTCTGCTTTACGCCATTCTGCGATGGCATCCGACCAATTACGAGAGCATGGTGACACTGTGCTGCTGGATGTTGCTGGCCTCCGTGGTCTTCATCTGTTTCAATGCCGGCGACCATGTGTTCTCGGGCGATGTAGGCGCCATCACCATAGGATATTACATCGCATTCATACTGATGATGCTGATCGTATGCACAGCCGATGCATCGCTCTTCATCCTGATAATTGTCGGGCTGTTTGATTCGTGTATGACAGTCCTGCAGAGGTTGTTCGCAGGCTATAACATATTGTTTCCGCACAAGCAGAACATATATCAGGTACTGACATCGAAGTGGCACCTGCCTCACCTTGCCGTCTCGGGAGCATATGCAGTGCTGCAGCTCGTCATCAGCACCATATACTTCTTGCTGCCGACCGACTTCCACTGGCTGTACTGCATACTCGTAATTGTCGCCCTCACAGTTGTCTACTTCTTTATTCGCCGCGACCCCCGCAGCGCGTAAATCAACTGAATCGACCATCACATAATGACCGAAGTTGTGGAATTGGCGTAATGCCTGTCGGGCATATTACATTCTCGTTAACTTTGCAGCGGTAAAATTTCAGCTAAGCTATGTCATCAGAAACAATACCATTGTCGTCGAAACCGAGATTTGAGATTCTTGACGGACTGCGCGGAGTAGCCGCTATGATTGTCGTCGCCTTCCATCTTTTCGAAACTTATTCAGCCGGGCCATCCGACCAGATACTGAACCACGGATATCTGGCCGTGGATTTCTTTTTCGTGCTTTCGGGATTCGTCATCGGCTATGCCTATGATGACCGCTGGGGACGCATGTCGACGTGGAATTTCTTCAAACGCCGTCTTATCCGACTTCAGCCGATGGTAATCCTCGGCACTCTCATCGGTGCCTTCTGGTTCTATTTCAGCGCGGCTCCTGGCTTCGAGTTGGTAATGCAGACACCGTGGTGGAAACTGCTGCTTATAATGGTGCTGGGCTGCATAATGTTTCCCACTCCGCCGTCGATGGACATACGCGGATGGAAAGAAATCAACTCGCTTAACGGTGCTCAGTGGTCACTGATGTGGGAATATGTAGCCAACATCATATACGCCCTGTTCGTAAGACGTTTCCCAACTGCCCTGCTGGGGGTATTTGTGTTTCTGTCAGCATTTCTGACAATAGACCTGGCCTTGAATATCGACATGACGGGCCTGCTTGCAGTGCGCGAATATGCCCGATATACTGTTATCGGAGGTTTCGGACTGACTCCTGACCAAATCTATATCGGCATGTGCCGGCTGCTTTATCCTTTCTTCTGCGGTCTGCTTTTATTCCGCATGAGCACGATGCGCATCAACCTTAAACGCGGAGCCATGACCTGGTGCTCGCTGGCTGTAGCCGCGACTCTTGTTGTGCCGCACATCGGCGGAGAGACACATCAGTGGCTCAACGGCCTTTACTGCGCCGTTGTCATTCTGCTTGTCTACCCGACCATTGTCGCTGCCGGAGCCGGCAGTCAGCTCTCCGGAAAGAAAACCGTCGCCGTTTGCAAATTTCTCGGCATGATTTCTTATCCGCTCTATATCACACATTACCCCATGATATACGTACAGATGAACTGGGCCGCCGAGCATGCCGACGCTCCGCTCGGCACTCATATATGGGTTGCTGTAAGCATTTTCATCGCTTCAATAGCGATAGCCTATGCAAGTGTCAAGGTATACGACCTACCTGTACGCGAATGGCTCTCCGACAGATTTCTGCATAACAACCGGAAATAAACACCTTAGATGTATAAAACAGTCGGTCAACCGGTTGATAATTTCATCCGGTGAGGTACCGGTTTCAGCGGGACATTCCGGTACAGTCCGGGGCAAACTCTTCGTTTGCCTCATCAGGGAACCATTGACGCATACGCCTGCGGGCTTTGCTGACAGTCTCCTTGTTCAGATTATTCCAGATTTGTCTCAACACAAAACTTACCGCCGCCATATCATCAGCGAAGCCGAGTAGCGGCAACGCATCA
>CAZETN010000138.1:0-4281 GCA_964514475.1 uncultured Bacteroides sp. | reverse complement strand
CCTACGGCGACGGCTTGCAGACATCGGAAGGCAATGACGAAATTGCCGGCGGATAGGGTTTTAACAGCGTCAACGCTATGGTCAAGCATTGGCCCGGCGGCGGTGCCTGCGAAAGCGGCCGCGACGCCCATTACGGCATCGGCAAATACGCCGTATACCCGGGCAACAACTTCAGGCTGCACAAGATACCGTTTACCGAAGGTGCATTCCGACTTGACGGAAAGACTGGTATGGCCTCGGCCGTAATGCCGTATTACACCATCTGCTACAACCAGACCTCGGAGAACGTAGCCAACGGCTACAACCGCGAGATAATCTCGGACATGTTGCGTGACTCGGTCGGCTACGACGGTGTCGTATGCACCGACTGGGTTGTAACGGGCGAATATGAGCACCCCGGTATCCACGGCGGTAAACCTTGGGGCGTTGAAAGCCTTAGCGTCGCGGAGCGCCACTACAAGGCGATGATGGCCGGCTGCGACCAGTTCGGCGGAAACAACGACATCGTACCTGTCCTCGAGGCATATAAGATGGGAGTACGCGAGCACGGCCGCAAGTGGATGGACGCCCGCATGCGCAAGTCGGCGCGACGGCTGCTGTCCAACATCTTCCGTACGGGACTGTTCGAGAACGCCTACCTTGACCCGGACGCCACCAAAGCCCTCGTCGGATGCCCCGACTTCATGGCCGAGGGATATGCCGCACAGACAAAGAGCATCGTCATGCTCAAGAATCACAACCGCCTGCTGCCGGTACGCGAACGCAAGAAGGTGTACATCTCCAACCGCCACGTGCCGGAGTACAAGAACTTCTGGCGCGGCACCGTGGCCGAACGCAACATCACCCCCGTCAGCAAGCAACTGGCTTCGGGATACTTCGACCTTGTCGACTCGCCCGAAGAGGCCGACTTGGCCATAGTATTCATCGAGTCGCCCAACAGCATCATCGGCTACGACCTTGACGCCGCCCTCGCCGGCAATGACAGCGGCTACCGTCCCATCTCGCTGCAGTACAGTCCGTACACGGCCACGACAAGCCGTCCAGTCAGCCTCGCCGGTGGCGACCCTCACGAGGCTTCGGCAAACCGCAGCTACCTCGGAAAGTGCACACACGCAGTAAATGCCGAGGACATGAACCTTGTCCTCGACACCAAACGCGCCATGGGCGACAAGCCCGTCGTGGTATCAGTCAACATCAGCAATCCCATGGTCTTCGGCGAAATCGAGCCTTATGCCGATGCCATCTTCTGCACCTTCGACGTCCAGAACCAGGTTATCCTCGATATGGTCACGGGACGCAGCGAGCCAAGCGGCCTGCTGCCGCTGCAGATGCCAGCCGACATGTTCACCGTCGAGGCACAGGCCGAGGACACTCCGCGCGACATGCGCCCGTATGTCGACATCGACGGCAACGCCTACGACTTCGCATTCGGTCTCGACTTCAACGGTGTCATAAACGACGCCCGCGTCAAAGCCTACAAATAAGCTTGTTCTACTAAAACAGAGAGGGGAGCGCCGCGGTGCTCCCCTCTCTGTTTATGTTCTGCCTTTATTGCAATCTGGCGTCCCGTAACTCTGCCTCAAGCGCGAGGTCAATCACCTCGCTGGCCGTAGTGACATAGTGTATGTCAAGGCCTTCTATATAAGCGGTATCGATATCCTCGATGTCACGACGGTTGTCCTCACTGAGGATAATGTCAGTGGCTCCGGCGCGTTTGGCGGCGAGTATTTTCTCGCGGATACCGCCTACTGGCAGGACGTCCCCCCGTAAGGTCATCTCACCGGTCATGGCAACGTTGAGTTTCGGCAGACGTCCCGTAAATGCCGAGACGATGGCGGTGGTGATAGTGATACCCGCCGAGGGACCGTCTTTTGGAATGGCTCCCTCCGGAAAATGCACGTGTACGCCTGTGGTATCGAATTTTTCAGGGGGAATGCCCAATTCGTCACAGTGGGAATGGACCCACTCGAGCGCAATCTGCGCCGACTCCTTCATTACATCGCCGAGGTTGCCGGTCAGCGTAAGCTTTCCTCCCTGTCTTGACGGAGACAGCGAAACCTCAGCCAGAAGAATTTCGCCGCCGACCTGAGTCCATGCCAGACCGGTGATGACACCGGCTGTAGCGTGTGACGGACAGCGGTCCTTGCGGAAGGGTGCCATGCCCAGCAGGTCCTTCAGGCGCTCGCGAGTGACGGTGCGGTTGAAGCGTTTTCCACGCTGGCGCGCCACGACGGCTTTTCGCAGTATCGCGGCAAGCTGTTTCTCAAGCTGGCGGACACCGCTCTCTCCGGTATAGTCCTCAATGATGGCGCGCAGGGCATCGTCCGTGATGATAAGCTGACGCGATTTCCATCCCTGGTTCCTGAGCAGGTTTGGGAGCAGATGGCGCTTAGCTATTTCGATTTTCTCTTCAACCAAGTACCCGGGAAGCTCTATGATTTCGATGCGGTCGAGCAAAGGCTTTGAGACATTCTGCAGGCTGTTGGCAGTGGCTATGAACAGCACATTGCTGAGGTCGTAGTCGACATCGATGTAATTGTCGTGAAAATGGCAATTCTGCTCCGGGTCAAGAACCTCGAGGAGCGCCGCCGACGGGTCTCCCTTGTAGTCGGCGCCAATTTTGTCGATTTCGTCAAGCAACATCACCGGGTTAGCCGAACCGGCTCGCTTCATGCCATCGATGATTCGGCCGGGCATTGCGCCGAGATATGTGCGGCGGTGTCCGCGTATCTCGGCCTCGTCGTGCAGACCACCCAGCGCCACACGGGTATAATTGCGTCCCAACGATCGCGCTATGCTGGCGCCGAGCGAAGTTTTGCCGACACCGGGGGGACCGACGAGACATAATATCGGAGACTTTCCGTCCGGGTTGTCAATCATCAGTGCAAGCTGCTCGACAATGCGTTCTTTCACCTTTTTAAGACCGTAGTGGTCGTCATCGAGGATGGCCTCGGTATGCTGCAGTGCCTTAACCTCGCGGGTACGGTTGCCCCACGGGAGTCCAAGCACAGCATCAAGATAGCTGTACTGTATTGAGTAGTCGGGACTCTGAGGATTGAGACGGCGCTGTTTATCAATTTCCTTACGGATTGTCTCACGTGTCTTGTCAGGCATATCATGCGCCTCAAGCTTGCGTTCGAATTCCTCTACATCGTTTTGTTCGTCACCATATAGTTCCTCGCGAATAGCTTCCATCTGCTGCTGCAGAAAGGTATTGCGCTGCATGCGGTCCATGCCTTCGCGGGCACGCTGCACAATCTCGGCATTGACATCGAGCCGCTCCTTGTAGCGCTCAAGGGCTTTGAGCAGAAGCAGTGCGCGCTGACGTATGCGCGGTGTAGCCAGCATCTCAGCCTTGTCGGCTGCCGCAAGGGGCATGTTGGTGGCTACCGTGTTCACAATTTCGACGGGGCCGCCACAGTCGGCCGCTTTGAAAGGCGCGCCATGCTCAAACACCTGCTTCAATATCGAATCGGCAACCCGGACTATATTTTCAACAGTTACACTGAAAGGCAGATTTCCGTCGCGGGGGACAGATTCGTCACGTGGCGTGACCGTGGCCAAAAGCGCTCCCGGAATCTCGGGTGCGGGGCGTACCGAGTCGATATGGAAACTGTTGCGGCCGTGCAGCAGCGCGGCATGGTCGCTGTCGGGCAATTCAAGCACTTTCAGCACATCGGCAACCACGCCATAACCGAACAGGTCGCCGGCTCCGGGAGCCTCCTGATTCGGATCACGCTGACATACTATCCCAAGAGGAATATGCTTTGACTCGGCATAACGAGCGATTTTTTGTGTAAGCTCACGCCCGAGGCTCACCGACAGGTTTACTCCGGGAAAAAGAACGAGGTTGCGCGTAGGCAGCAAAAGCAGGTTCTCGTAGTCAGGTTCCGCCTTAGTGATGTCGGCCATATCGATGCTGACATGGCCGATTGTCATTTGGGGCATGCCACCAAGATCCGGAGCCACCAGCGCGTCTGTATCGTTGTTTTGTTTCATCCTTAATATAATAATGTGTTGACATCCCGGGAGAGGCACGCCGCACATGACTCAGTCACTCTGCCGGGCCAATATCGGCACAATCAATTCCACCGATAATTCTCCAGAGTATATTTGTCAGCAAATACGGTGCCAAAGTTACAAAAATTACGTCGCTCTGCAAAATACCTTCCCCGCGACAGACAAAGTGACACCGGAATGTTCACTTTTTTCAAAAATATGTTATGTAACATAAAAATTATCAGCATTTGTTCCGTTTTTTCTTTATAATTTTAGCGTGCC
>CAZETN010000137.1:0-4293 GCA_964514475.1 uncultured Bacteroides sp. | reverse complement strand
CCTCGCCGTCGCGCTCGGAGACCTCATAGCAAAGGCAGGAGCGGATGCCGATTTTCTTCGTTTCCTCTCCGATGGCGAAAAGGCTGCCCGATATCTCGCCATAGCTTGCGTGGTGGTCGAAAATGGTGGTCACACCATTGCGGATGGATTCCATCGCGGTGATGATGGCGCTCGAGCGCGTGCCCTCAAGGTCGAGATGGCGGTCGATGTTCCACCACATTCCGTCGAGCACCTGATAAAACGTGCGCGGGTTATGGCCTTGGATGGAGAGGCCGCGAGCCAGCCCGGAGTAGATGTGGGTGTGGGCGTTGATGAGTCCCGGCATGATCACGCCGCCGTGCGCGTCGAGATAATCCGCGTGCGGATACTGCGCGCGAAGCTGCGCCGTGGAGCCGAGTGCGGCGATGGTATCGCCGTCGCACAGCACGGCGCCTTCCGCCAAATACCGTAAACCCACCTCCTCAATCTCCAAAAAAGTTATAAAATTCAACCCAGCGAACCGAAAGTCGAAAACTATATGCTGAGCTCAGGAGCCGCTGCGTGCGTCGCATACTCGCTTATGTCCGATTTTTTTTATACTTTTGCATAAATTATGAATTTAGTCCTGTTACGACAACGGCTTAAGCCGTGGATGATGCCGGTAGCAATCGTATTCGGCATTTTCTTTCACAATCAGATCCGGGCTATAGCCTTCATGGCCCCGGTGATGATATTCCTGATGCTGCTGATAACTTTCTGCCGCATACGTCTTCGCGATGTCCGTATCGACCGCATGATTTGGCTGCTCTTGTGTGTACAGCTTCCCATAGCGGACGCGGTGTATCTTGCGCTGCGGCCTTTCAGCGAAGTCGTGGCCCAGGGCGTGTTCATATGCATTTTCTGCCCCACGGCTACCGCCGCGCCTGTCATAACCCGCATGCTCGGAGGGAGTATAGCCCGGCTTGTAAGCTACTCGCTGGTCAGCAACGCCGCTGTCGCCCTGACGGCACCGTGGCTGTTCGCATGGATGGGCGAAGGCGACGTGCCCGTGATTGCGGCCATGCTGTCGATAGCCCGGCGCGTAGTGCCGCTGATCCTTGTGCCGCTGGCCATAGCCGTCCTTCTGGAGCGGTTTGTACCTCGCGCACACTCGTTTATGGCCGAACACCAGGACGTATCGTTTTACCTGTGGTCGGTATCCCTGATTATCGTGGTGGGTCAGGCCGTAAGTTTTGTCATGGCTGAACCGGCGCGCGCCATACCGGTGATGATAGCCCTGGCACTGCTGTCGCTGCTGGCCTGCGTGCTGCAGTTTGTGGCCGGACGCCGTATCGGACGCCGCTGCGGCGACCGCATCGCCGGCGCACAGGGGCTGGGACAGAAAAACACCCTGCTGGCCATATGGATGGCACTGACTTATCTCGACCCCCTCTGCTCGGTGGCTCCCGCAGCCTATGTGGTATGGCAGAACACCATCAACTCGGCGCAGCTGTATCTGAAGATGCGTCACGACAGCCACCATACATCCGGCAGCCCCGCATGAAACCTTTGCGCCTCCAGTTTTGTTCTAAACTAAAGACGCCCGACCTTGCGGTCCGGACGTTTTATAATCCTCACAAGCAAACTTATACCAAAGCATGAACAGCATGTTTGAGACATTGATGGAGTTACCGCTGTTTCGGGGTGTGTCGCGCGAGCGCATCGCCGAAGTGGTCGGCAACGCCAAATTCCATTTTCTAAAATACCTGCCTGACAACACAATCGTCGAAACAGGTCAGACATGCTCGCACCTGACATTCCTGCTGGCCGGTTCGGCCCGCATATCCATAGCCAACTCCACGGGACGCTTCCGCATCAGCCAGACGCTGCACGGAGCCGACGTGATAATGCCTCAGTTCCTTTTCGGGCGCAACACCCTCTACCCCGGCAATGCAGTAGCCCTGGAAACCTGCAACATCATGCAGGTTTCGAAAAACGACTACCTGCGCATACTCAACGCCGACCCGGTGTTCATGCTCAACTACCTGAACCTGCTCAGCAGTTTCTCGCAGAATTCGGTCGAGGGTGTGCTTGCCGTCACCACCGGCAGCATCGAGGAACGCATCGCCGTATGGATAATCTGCCTGACACAGCCGGGTGCCACCGACATCGTCATCAGTTGCAAACAACGCGACCTGTACAGCGTGTTCGGCGTACAGCGCAGTTCGTTCATAGCATCGCTCGAAGGCATGCGCGAGCGTGGTCTCATCGACTTCTCGGGCCGCGAAATCACCGTGAATGACCGCCGAGCCATGCAGGATCTCGTTCAGGACTCTGTCTTTGCCGAAGAATAGCCAAATCATACTCTCCCTCCCCCCACTCCAATCTAACGCCTAAAATCTTTCACTATGATACGAGCAATTGTCAGCGGGGCCGCTTCGCCGGCCGGAGCCGAGCTGATTCGCATCCTCCTCCACCACCCCGACGTCGAAATCACCGCCGCCGTGCATCCCCGTCTGGCACAGATGCCGATGGCCGACACTGTGGCCGGACTGACGGGCGACACCGACATGCGTCTGTCCGGCACTTACGGACCGGCCGACGGCGACGTTCTGTTTCTGGCAGACAACGAGGTGCCCGACTTCGACATCGATGCCGACAACTGCGCCTCGCTGCGCATAATCGACATGACGGGACGCCTCGAAGGACACACCGGTTTTGTCACCGGCATCGGTGAGCTCAACCGCAAGCCGATGGTGCGCGGAGCCCGTCGCGCCGCTATCCCTGACGCTCTTACCGTGCTGGCGGTGACCGCACTGCTGCCTCTGGCAAAGAACCGTCTGCTCGAAAGCGACAGCATACGCGCCGTGGCCGAGGGCGCCGGTCCCGAACACGCCTCCACTGCGTCGGGACGCACAACTCGCATACTGGCGTCGGCACAGCCGGGATTTACCGGAAAGGTTACCGTCACCGCCGACCCTTCGGGCGACGGCGAGGTGCGCGACCTCGGGGGGCGCGTCCGCTTCAACCGCATCACCGTCACCATCCCCTGTAACGTAGGCCTGCGGCACGTGACAGAACTCTACGACGAGTACTTCAACGACCACAATTTCGTATTCACCATCAACGGCCGCATTCCCGCACCAGCCGATGTAGTCAACACCAACAAACTGCTGATAAACCTTACCACGGCACCGGCCGGCACCCTTACCGTCACCGCGGCCTGCGACCCCGTAATCAAAGGCTCGGCCGGCGCCGCCGTACACTGCATGAATCTGCTGTTCGGGCTACATGAGCGCACCGGACTCAACCTTCTGCCGCTGGGATAACCGGCGGTGGCACCCCGAATGGTCTATGACTGCCTGCAGGGAGTATACGTTTTTATATGACGGCTTTTTTTAGCCTCGTAGACATCGGCAAGGGTAATCATGATGCCGGACTCCTCGACGTCGCCGAACTCGTCGTTGATTGCGGTTCCGAACATGCGCATAGACGGTGACAGCCCCATGTAGGCATTGACCAAAGGAGGTATGCTGATGCCGTATTTATGCACCTCGGCATTAAGGATGCGGTAGTCAGCGTCGTAATCGGCTCCGTTGAACAGAGACGTCAGGGCCGGCGTGTCAACACCGTTGTCGATTGGACGGAACGGACGCACCAGGCCGTCAGGGTCAGCGAAATGCTTGTGCAGGAAGTGCAGAATCATGTCGCGGCACTCGCGGCGGTAGGTGGGATACATGGTCATTTTTCCGAAGAGGTAACGGATTTCGGGGTAGCAGACCGTCAGGGCCCCCAGGCCGTCCCAAAGATTGTCAAGCGCGAACAGGGCTTTCGCTCCCGCTTTTGACGACTGATACTCGGGGCGCACGAACGAGCGCCCCAACTCGATGGTATGGGGCAGATAATCACGCAGAAAAGTATCCGAGAACCTGAACATGTGCGCCGTAGCTATGCGCGGGCTTCCGTCCTCGCGCATGCGTATATCGGGGCCGAGCAGAAACCGATAGCCGCCCAGTATAAGCTCGGCGTCGGGGTCCCAGAGTATCAGCTGGCGGCACGGAGGCTCCATCGTGTCATACTCGTCGATGTCGCAGTCCTTGCCGGTGCCGCCGCCGGCGTTGCGGAAGGTGATTTCGCGCAGGCGTCCGGTCTCACGCATGACATTGGGACATTCGCGGCCGTCGACCACATATATTATATTGCCGCCTTTGTTTGTAGTGCGCAGCATGCGGCCGGGGGTCAGCTCGGCCTTGATTGCCTCGGTATCAACAGCGTCAATTACAGGTTTCACAGTCATTGTGAGTATGTATTCTTACAAAGTAAGTCCAGGTTCAA
>CAZETN010000136.1:0-4318 GCA_964514475.1 uncultured Bacteroides sp. | reverse complement strand
GCAGAATTTATTTATGCACTGAGGAGTAAGGCCCAGATGGCCCATTACAGGAATTCCGGCGGCAAGGATGCACTCGATTGACTTGCGTATTGCGGCGCCGCCTTCAAGCTTGACGGCCTCGGCACCGCTTTCCCTGAGGATGCGCACGGCGTTTGCCTGAGCCGTGTAAGGATCGCCCTGGTATGAGCCGAAAGGCGTGTCACAGACCACAAAGGCACGGCTGGTGCCGCGTACCACACACGATGCGTGGTAAATCATCTGGTCAAGAGTTATGGGCAGTGTGCTTTTGTAACCGGCCATGACGTTGGCGGCACTGTCGCCTACAAGAATCATATCGACACCGGCCCGATCGACCAGTGTGGCCATGGTATAGTCGTAAGCGGTTATCATGGCAATTTTTTCGCCTGCACCTTTCATCTGTGCCAGCGTTGCCGTCGTCACTTTCTTTTTATTGTCTACAGTATTGGTGGACATAACTGAATTTGTGTTGCTTTTTGCAAGCCTGAAACATAGGGGCATCCCCTTAATGAGACCGCAAAAAATGATTGTTGTATATGAAAACCTCGGCAAAGTTAGAGTTTTCGGCCGAGATAACCCACCAAAACAGAACAAAAAGTACATGCCGCGCCGGCGCGGCATGTACTTAACCGGTTATCTGAACACGGGGACTGGCAATCGGGACAGCGCCTGTTGTCCGGGCATGCCCGGACACGTGTCAATGCAGGCTGCCGAGGCTTTTATCCAATGTCCCCTATTATATTAATGTCCTCTATTATATTAATGTGTATTGTACAAAATCAGAGGCTCAGGGGCGTGTATGGCATATCGAAGGCCTCGGCCACACCCTTGAAGGTGATTTTTCCGTCGACGATGTTGACACCTTGTGCCAGCCCGGCATCCTGCCGGCAGGCATCCTTCCACCCCATGTTGGCCAGGCGCACGGCATATGGCAGAGTGGCGTTAGTAAGGGCCAGAGTCGAGGTATAGGGCACTGCGCCAGGAATGTTGGCTACCGCATAATGTACGATACCGTCAAGGGTATAGATGGGATCGTCGTGCTTGGTGGGCTTCGAAGTCTCGAAGCAACCGCCCTGATCGATGGCGACGTCGACGATGACCGTTCCGGGCTGCATCAGGCCGAGCATGTCGCGGGTGATGAGGTGAGGGGTCTTTGCACCGGGCACAAGCACCGATCCGATTACGAGGTCGGCGAAGGGCAGTTCCTGCTCGATATTATGACGCGACGAGTACAGGGTCTTAACATTTTTGGGCATTACGTCTGCGACGTGGCGCAGCGTGGGCAGCGAAATATCAGTGATGGTCACATCGGCACCGAGACCGGCGGCCATAAGCGCGGCGTTGCGGCCTACCACACCGGCGCCGAGCACAAGCACACGCGCAGGCTTCACACCGGGGACACCACCCATCAGAATGCCTTTGCCGCCCTGTGGACGCTCAAGAAAACGGGCGCCCTCCTGAACTGACATGCGTCCGGCGACCTCGCTCATCGGAATGAGCAGAGGCAGCGTGCCCTGACGGTCGCGTACAGTCTCGTAAGCTATACAGGTAGCGCCGCTGGCCAGCATGGCTTCGGTGAGGGCGCGGTCGCTGGCGAAATGGAAGTACGTGAACAAGAGCTGGCCCTTGCGCACAAGAGGATATTCGGAGGCGATAGGCTCCTTTACTTTGACTATCATTTCGGCGGTGGCGTACACATCCTCGATGGCGGGCAGGATCTGGGCACCGGCGTTGATGTACTCTTCGTCGCTGAAACCCGAACCTTCGCCGGCCGTATGCTGTACATACACTTTATGTCCGTTGGCCACTAACTCCTTTACGCCGGCCGGAGTGACACTTACGCGGTTTTCGTTGTTTTTAATCTCTTTTGGTACACCGATAATCATTGTTGTTGTTTTTTATGGTTAGAATATAAGGGATAGCTGACTGTATGTCAGTCAAGATGCATGGGTATGGTGCGGTCAATCGAACACTCGAGGCTTATAAGGGTCTCGGTGCCCGTCACGCCCGGTATGTTCTGCAGGCGGTCATTGAGTAGCTCCATCAGGTGCTCGTTGTCGCGTGCGTAAAGCTTGAGCAGCATCGAATACGAGCCGGTGGTGAAGTGACACTCCACTACCTCGGGTATTTTTTCAATCTGAGGCACAACCTCGCGGTACATGGCACCGCGCTCAAGGGTCACGCCTATATATGTGCAGGTAGTATATCCCAACGACTTGGGGTTTACGGTATAGCCCGAGCCAATAATCACTTTCATGTCGATAAGACGCTGTATACGCTGATGGATGGCGGCTCGCGACACACCGCATTCGATTGTGACGTCCTTCGAGGCTATGCGAGCGTTGCGCATTACGATGCTAAGAATCTTGCGGTCGAGATTATCTATTTTTTCCATAAACTAAGGATGGCTATGAGAAATATGAATATGGGGTAAGCTTTATTAGATTTGAGGGTTTGGCTCCAAGGCTTGCTTGGCACATGCGTCTGATGTCAGATACTATGCACACAAAAGTACAAAAATTATTGAAAAAAGCAAGAGTGTGGAAATAAAAATCGCAAAAAGTTAACCGGAGGCGACTCTTCAGCTCCACAGCGCCCTTCGACGACGGCAAAAACGCAGGTCCGTCCACCCGTACGGCTCGGTGTGAGCTGTATGGATGGACGGACCTGTATACAGGCATGCACCGCCCGAAGCCATGCCCGGGGACGTGCCTGATGTCCGATTATTTCTCGGCGCCGTCGATGCTTACGAGTTTCACTTCAAACACAAGCATCTGGTCGGGACCTATACCGGCGTCGGGAGCTCCCTTGACACCGTATGCCAGTTTGCCCGGGATGTAGAAAGTGCCTTCGCCGCCTACTCCCAGCATCATCACTGCCTGACGGAAGCCCGGAACCACGTTGGCCAGGGGAAACTTGACACCGTCGCCGTGGTCAAACTCCTTGCCGTCGAGCAGCGTACCCTTGTAGTTTACGGTAACTGTGGCATCGGCGCCCGGACGGTTGGCGTCGCCGGGGTTGGCGATTATGTAGCCCAGACCGTCCTCCGTGACCTTGAAGTCGGGATTTTCGGCTTTGAGCCTGTTGACGAAAGCCTCGCCGGTCTTGCGGTTCTGGACAGCGGCGGGATCCTCGCTCACGGCTGCGGCCTGACGCTCTTCCTTGGCCTTCTGCAGACCCATCATAATCTGGTTGAACTGCTGATAGTAGCGCATGGCGTCGATATCCGAGGCAACCGAGTCGCTGACAATCATGGCACGCATTGCCTGAAGCAGCACATCACGGTTCACCTGCACTCCGAGGGCCTCCATCTGTCTGATGGTCTGGATAACCTGCAGGCCCGACGATACGCCGGCGATATACGCCTCGGCATGATTGCCGGCCACCACCGAGTGCAGCCCCTTGTAAAAGTCGCTGCGGTCGTATCCCTGACCGGTATACTCCTGATACTGCTGAAGTTCGTGACTGATCTGGGCTCCGGCCATCATGCCGAAGCTGTAGCATGCCGAGTCGCTGACGGCCTTCGAGGCCAGTGTGTCGCTGCCGGCGGCTTCGGCGTCGCCCTTGCCGCACGAGCTTAGCATGGCGCCGGCCACCAGGGCCACAGCTGCGCTAAAGATAATCTTTTTCATAATTAATTTTTATATCTGTTTAAGTTATATGTCGTATCACACGATATGTCCATACCCGGCAAAACCAAACCGGCAGGGACGGCGTTAACAATACGCAAAATTACGTAAATCCGACGGATAAACGCGGCCGACATTCCTTTTTTCACGTTTATTAATCTTTAGCCGCCGTTTTTACCGTCAAAATCGTTACCTTTGCACCCGAAACTCCTGCATATCCGCAATCTAACATATACGCAGCTACAATGAAAATTGTAAATTTCGCCGACCACCCCAGCCTGGTCAGCCAGTATTTAACCGAACTGCGCGACGTAAAGGTGCAGAACGACCGACTGCGCTTCCGCCGCAACATCGAGCGCATAGGCCAGATTATGGCCTACGAGCTGTCAAAAGAACTGCACTACCGCCACGCCAAGCTAAACACTCCACTGGCGCAAGCCAGCTGCCCGGTCCTTGACGAGAAAATCGTCCTGGCCACAATCTTCCGCGCCGGTGTCCCCTTCCATGCCGGATTTCTCAGCTATTTTGACAACGCCGAAAACGCATTCGTCTCGGCCTACCGCAAATACAAGGAAAAAGAGAATTTCGATATCTGCATCGAATATCTGGCCTCTCCGTCAATACAGGGCAAGACCCTGGTGCTATGCGATCCCATGCTCGCCACCGGCGCA
>CAZETN010000135.1:0-4324 GCA_964514475.1 uncultured Bacteroides sp. | reverse complement strand
TCTCTGCCCAGCGCCGGACAGATTACCGGCACTGTATACAATGCCGCCGGCGAGGTGACGTCGTACTTCAACCTGCACGCCAACAACGAGGACCTCAACCGCCGCAACGCTGACCTGCAGAGCGAGGTGATAGCTCTGCGCGAGCAAATCAGACGCATGCAGCAGACCCACGGCGTATATACCGACTCGACGGCGCCGTACCCCGCCGTCCGCCACTTCGAGTTCATCCCCGCAGCAGTCATAAACACCTCGGTGGTGAAGCCATACAACTACATCACCCTTGACAAAGGCGACGCCGAAGGAGTACGCCCCGAGATGGGCGTCATCGACCAGAACGGCGTCGTAGGCATAGTAAACGTGGTGTCGCCGCACCATGCCCGAGTGCTGTCGCTGCTTAACCCCCACTTCCGCCTCAGCTGCAAAATCAAGGGCAATGATTCGTTCGGCTCCCTGGTATGGGACGGAAACGACCCTCGCTATGTGCTGCTTGAGGAACTGCCGCGCCACACGCGCTTCCACCGGGGCGACACCGTGATAACATCGGGATATTCGGCGGTCTTTCCCGAAGGAATTCCGGTAGGCATAGTGGCAGGCCAGAAAGACAACAGCCACGAGAACTTCTTTACGCTTAAAGTTCGGCTGCTAAGCGATTTCGCCAAGCTCAACAACGTACAGGTAGTAGTCAACAACCAGGCCGGCGAGATACGGCAGCTCGACGCCGACAACGCCCGCACCGAAGGCAAAGTCAGCAACCCCGGCTCCTGACCCCCCCCCCGATAATCCGCACACGGCAATGAACAAGACCACCATATACCTCGTACTGATGTCAGCGGTACTGCTGCTGGCACAGGCTGTCGTTTTCAATAACCTGGTGCTGTTCGGATACGCCGTTCCTTTCGTTTTCATCTACATAATTCTTTCGCTGCCGATAACCCTGAGCACCAACATCAGCGTCACCGCCGGTTTTGTAATCGGACTCATAGCCGACGCCTTTTCGGATACCTACGGCATGAATGCCGTCAGCTGCACCATACTGGCCTTCGTGCGAAAGCCGGTATTCCACCTTTACATGCAGCGCGACGAGGACCTCGGCGGCCAGTCGCCGTCGATGCGGTCGATGGGTGTGCCCGTATACCTGAAATTCGCAGGCACGATGGTGCTGATTTACTGTGCCCTGGCCTGTACGGTAGAGGCTTTCGGCCTCTTCCATCCCTGGAGACTGCTGCTGCGCATCGTCGCCAGTTCGGTCTACACACTGCTCATTGTTTACGCCATAGACAGCCTTTCGCTCTCGTCACATGAGAAAAGACTATAATCTTGCAAAGCGCAGGTTTGTCATAGCCGGTTTCCTGCTTGTTGTCGCCGCCATATTCGCCATACGTCTCTACGACCTGCAAATCAACGACGAGCGATACAAACGGTCGGCTGACTCGAATGCCTTCCTCAAGAAAACCATATATCCGTCGCGCGGACTGATGTACGACCGCAAGGGCGAGCTGGTAGTGTTCAACCAGCCGGCATACGACGTCATGATCATCATGCACGACGCCACCGACTTCGACACCCTTGACTTCTGCCATACACTGGGCATCACCGTCGAGGAGCTGCGCGCCCGCTTCGAGGCAATGCGCGACAAACGGCGCAATCCCGGCTACTCCAAGTACTCGCCCCAGAAACTCATCACGCACCTGTCGGCCCAGGACTACGGGCGCCTGCAGGAGAAACTCTACCGCTTCCCGGGACTGTTCATTCAGAAACGCATATTGCGCCAGTACAACTACGCCGCCGCGGCGAACGTGCTGGGAAACATACGCGAGGTGAACGCCCGCGACGTCGAACGCGACGACTATTATCAGGGCGGCGACTACACCGGCGACTTAGGCATCGAAAAACAGTACGAAAAGTTTCTACGCGGCATCAAAGGCACCGAGGTGCTCATCCGCGACGCCAATGGCCGTATACAGGGACGCTACGAAAATGGCGCCCGCGATGTCGCCCCGGTGTCGGGCAAAGACCTGACTCTGAGCCTCGACATCAAGCTGCAGCAGTACGCCGAGAGCCTTATGGTCGGCAAACGCGGCGCCATTGTCGCCATCGAGCCGGCGACCGGCGAAATTCTGTGCATGGTGTCCGGACCCACGTACGACCCCAACATGCTGGTGGGCCGCGAGCGCGGCAAAAACTATTTCAAGCTTGTCGGCGACCCCGCCATGCCGCTGTTCGACCGCGCGCTGATGGGCGCCTACCCGCCAGGTTCGACATTCAAGCCTACCCAGGGACTGATTTTTCTGCAGGAGAACATCATCAATACCGACACCCGGTTTCCGTGCTCGCACGGCTACATCAACGGCGGTCTGCGCGTGGGTTGTCACGCACACCCGAGTCCCCTGCCTCTGCTGCCGGCGCTTCAGACATCATGTAACGCATACTTCTGCTGGGGCTTCAAGTACATGATCGACAAGCGCTCTAAGTACGGCACATCGGCCAATGCCTTCGAAATCTGGAAAAAGCACCTTGTGTCGATGGGCTACGGATACCGTCTGGGCGTAGACCTTCCCGGCGAAGGCCGCGGTTTCATACCCAATGACAAGTTCTACAACAAATTCTACGGCGAGGGCCGCTGGAGCGCCAACACAATAATCTCGGTATCCATCGGCCAGGGCGAAATCCTGTCCACACCGCTGCAGATTGCCAACCTGTCGGCCACCATCGCCAACCGCGGCCACTACATCACTCCCCACATAGTCAAGGCGATTGCCGACACCATACTGCCCAAAGAACTGACCGAGCGGCACCGGCCCACCATCGATGAAAAATGGTACCATCAGGTTGCCGAAGGCATGCACATGGCCGTGCTCGGAGGTACCTGCCGCCGCGCCGCCATTCCGGGGATGGAGGTCGCCGGAAAAACGGGAACGGCGCAGAACCCACACGGCAAGGACCATTCGGCCTTCATGGGGTTCGCTCCGTTCGACAAACCACGCATAGCGGTGGCCGTCTACGTTGAAAACGGCGGCTGGGGCGCCACCTTCGGTGTGCCGATAGGCTCCCTGGTGATGGAAAAGTACCTGAACGGCACAATCGCACCCTCGCGTAAGGGAATGGAGGAGCAGATGATGCAGACGTCCATCTTCTACCACGCCCCCCGCGGCAAAGGCGCAAAACCCAAGACTGCCAGAGCGTCGAAAAAGGCCGACCCCGCAGCTTCCGATTCGACGGCACGGAAATAATGCCGGCCGCCCGCCGCGCCCCCCAAACCGACAGCCGTACGACAAAATCTATCTATAATTTCAATAACTGATCAAAATCAACAAATGTCTGTCCGCCGCATTGACGCATTTTCGGTTCTGAAGGCCATAGACTGGCCTACCATGGTAATTTACCTTCTCATGGTATGCTGCGGCGTAATCAGCATCTATGCCGCCGCGTACGATTTCGACAACGCCTCGATGTTCAGTTTCTCGGAATTCTCGGGCAAACAGATGCTGTGGATAGGGCTGTCGCTGCTGCTGGGGTTCATAATCCTGCTTACAGACGCACGCATGTACGAGACATACGCCTACCCGGTATACATAGGCGTGCTGATATTACTGTTTATAACGCCATTTCTGGCCCCGGACATCAAGGGGTCGCGATCGTGGCTGGTTCTCGGCCCCATGAGCCTGCAGCCGGCCGAATTCGCCAAGTTCGCCACCGCGCTTGCCCTGGCCAAACTGTTTTCGGGATATAATTTCCAGCTTACGGCCAGCACCGGAAACTTTCTGAAAGCCGTAATGATTATCCTGACTCCGGTCGTGCTTATCCTGATGCAGAAGGAAACAGGATCGGCGCTGACCTTCATGGCTCTATTCTTCGTGCTCTACCGCGAAGGCATGTCCGGCCTGGTACTCTTCGCCGCTCTCTATGCGGTTGTGATATTCGTGGTTGCCATCAAATTTACCGAGTCGATGATCATGGGCATCCCGGCGGGCGAGTTCTGGGTCATGATGTCGGTTATCGGCGTCATGGTCGTGATGCTGTTTATCTTCAACCGCCGGTTCTCCATTGCCCGCAACGTCATGGCATGGTTTGCCGCGACCGGTATAATAGTATGGATACTGTGCCGGAGCGGAGTCGAACTCCCGGGAATGCCGGTCATGCTGACAATCATCGCCGTACCGGTGCTATATCTGTGTTTCGAGGGGCTGCGCAACCGCGCATTCGCCCTGTTCGTGCCCGTGGCCACAGCCGCAATGGCCGTGCTGTTCATGTTCTCGGTCAACATCGCCTTCGCTACGCTTGCCCCGCACCAGCAGCAGCGCATACGCGTTGTGCTCGCCATCGA
>CAZETN010000134.1:618-4332 GCA_964514475.1 uncultured Bacteroides sp. | reverse complement strand
CTTACTCCGATATTTGACTCGTCGGAAGCCCAGGGCGGAGAAAAACTCAACGCTCCGGGCTACTTTACCAACAACTACTTCAAAATCGACCCCCACTTCGGGACTGAGGCTGATTTTCGCGAGCTTGTGCGTAAGGCCCATGACCGCGGGCTTTACGTCATCCTTGACGGAGTCTTCGGTCATCACGGCGGTGTTACCGAGCCTTCACCATCCGGACACCGGCTCGATACCACACCGGCTTATAACATGCGCGACCAGCGGCCGGCACATGTCAGCTATCCGGGCTCGCTCGACGATATCCGGGACGTCGCCACGTACTGGATTGACGAATTTGAGGTAGACGGATGGCGCCTTGACCAGGCGTATCAGCTGCTTCAGGACTCAGTCAACTACTGGAACCCCGTGCGCAAGGCAGTTGAAGATGTCTGTGCGCGCCGCAAGGCGGAGGGCAAAAAGTGGGGTACGCTCGGCTACATGGTAGGCGAGGACTGGGGTAACGCCGCAACTATCAACAACGGCGTCTACCGCGACGGCGGCCTGATTACGGCTTTTGATTTCGACGGCAAGGAGCGCCTGAGCGGCCCGGCACAAAAGCTGGACAGCGAGGGGCTGGAGAACGGATGGGACGATGTCATCGTTACATTGCGTTCACCCCGCGAGCGCGGTTACCTGACAGATTCGGTGGCGCCGACATTGTTTCTGACCAATCACGACACTTATAGGCTCGCCGACCATTTCGACCCTTCCGACCCGTATTACTATCCCAAACAGATGGCGCGTTTTGCCGTTCTGGCCGCCTATAACGGCCCGATACAGATATATTATGGCGACGAGTATGCCGACCGCAGTGTCCACACCACCGGTGGCGCCCCCGACAATATAGCACGCACATCCGGACATCTCGAGGCGCGCGACAGCGACGAGGCCTCGCTGGCCGACTACCTGCGGCAGGTGCTGAAATTCCGTAGCGAAAATCCGGCTATGTGGCGCGGGAACGCCACTTTTGAAAAGCAGAACATCGCGGGCGCCAATACGCTGACCGTCCGCAAGAGAGACACGGCCTCCGGTAACGAGGTGCTGATTGTATTTTCGGATGCCGACACCACAGTGCCGGTACGTGGCATCGGGGGCATCGACGTCGACGCCTGGCGCCCCGAACTTGTGGTCGTAAAGGCTCCGGCCGAATAAATTCAGCCAAGATCATTCACACAAAACTCCTCCTGCGATGAAAAAACTTGTATATGCCGCATGTGCCGCCGGACTTTCGGCGGGCGCCATCATGCAGGCCCATGGCGAGGCTTTGCGTCTCGAATCATGGAAAGCCGTATCGGTGCCGGTGCGTGCCCCGTATATGAACGACAGCATCAATCCCCACGATGTCCGGTTTAAGAACGCGGATCTGTTGGGTTCCCGCTTTTCGGCCAATCTTAAAAACTTAGAGCCTGTGACCGCCGATACGGCCGGTTTCATGGCTGTACCGGCCGCTGCCGACAGGGCCATGCTTACGTCGCTGCAGACATCTGTCCGTGCCCGGCGGTTTGCCAAGGGTGAAATCAAGGTGACGTCGCCCGTGGCGTTCAGTCTGCTTGTCGACGGCGAGAAGTCCATAGACAAAGACAGCGTCGAGGACTCGGTCGGTGACGCATCGTCGCGTACGGCGTCGGTACGCCTCGAGCCGGAACGCGACGTCATACTCACCCTCCGCGTGCTTTCGACGCCGACCGACAGCGTGGCGCCGGTTGTCAAGGTAGAGTATATCCCCGACGATGGCTTCGACAGTATCGCCCTCTATAACGGGGCGGACCTCAAGCGTCGTCTGAGACTGACGGACACTCAGTACAGCAACCGTGTCGGCGGCGTGAGGCTGAGCCATGACGGCCGTTACCTGCTGATGCGGCAGACCAACTCATACGACGAGGAAAATTTTCGCGTGCGTACTACCGTCACCGACCTCAACACCGGCCGAGTCATCAATTCAAACGTACCCTGGGCGTCGGAGTGGATGCCCGGCAGCAACACGCTGTATTATACTGAAAAGCACGGCACAGGCTACGACCTGTTCACTCTTGACCCCGTGACAGGCAAGGAGACCGTGTTGGCCGAGGATATCCCCGAATCTGGTTTTACGTGGGCCCCTGATGCCTCGTTCTTGCTGTATACCGTAACCGACAAGGGCATCGAGGAGTCGGGACCGTTGCGGCGCTATGCAACGCCCGACGACCGCCAGCCCGGCAACCGCGCCCGCTACAACATAGTGCGTTACACACCGGCCACCGGAGTAAGTGAGGTTGTCACATACGGCAACCACAGCGCAATCCTTAGCGACATCAGCCCGGACGGCAGGCGTATTCTTGTCACCACGGCACGTGAGACCCCGACGGTGCGACCTTTCTACAGCGGATGCGTATACGAACTTGACCTTGAGACACTCCAGGCCGATACGATAGTGCCATATGGCCCGCAGTTTGCCTCGCAGGGCATTTACTCGCCCGACGGCAAGCAGGTTCTGCTGACGGGTTCGCCGGCGGCATTCGACAACCTCGGCAAGAACTGCGGTGACCATCCTATACCCAACGACTTCGACATGCAGTTGTATCTGTACAACCTCGCCGACAAGACGGTGAAACCGCTGAGCAAGGACTTCGATCCATCGGTTGTCGATGCTGTATGGAGTAAAGCCGACGGTAATATCTACCTCGTTGTGGAGGAGGGTTTTGACAAGCCCCTGTACCGGCTCAATCCCCGTGACGGCAAGTACACCCGGCTCCCCCTTGAAGTTCCGTACGTAAGTACCTGGACACTGCCTGCAGACAAGGGAGACCGTCTTGTATATACCGGTTCCGATTTCACCTACTCGGGCAAGTGCTGGATGCTTGATATGCGTTCAGGCAAGAACAGATTGCTCGCCGACCCCGACAGCGAACGTATGGCTAAAATCGAGCTGGGCGAAGTGCAGCCCTGGAACTTTACCTCGAGCCGCGGCGACGTCATCGAGGGTTATGCCGTATATCCGCCCGGTTTCGAACCCGACCGTAAATATCCGCTCATTGTATATTATTACGGAGGAACCAGTCCTACCGCCAAGACCTTTCTGCAGCCGTATACCCCGCAACTGTTCGCTTCGCGCGATTACATCGTCTATGTCCTTAACCCCAGTGGTGCCACCGGCTACGGACAGGAGTTTTCGGCCCGGCATGTGAACGCCTGGGGCGACTATACAGCTCAGGACATCATCGAGGGTGTCAAAAAGTTTGTCGAGGCGCACCCCGCCGTCAACCCCGACCGCGTCGGTTGTCTGGGTGCCAGTTACGGCGGTTTCATGACGCAGTACCTGCAGACTCTGACGCCCATGTTCGCGGCCGCAGTCAGTCACGCGGGCATATCGAACGTCGCCAGCTACTGGGGCGAGGGATATTGGGGCTACAGCTATAACAGTGTGGCTGCCGCCGACTCGTACCCATGGACCAATCCCGACCTGTATACCAGACACGGCTCGCTGTTCAACGCCGACAAGATAGATACACCCCTGCTGCTGCTGCACGGCACCGCCGATACCAACGTACCCATCGGCGAAAGCATCCAGCTATTCACCGCTCTGCGCGTGCTGGGCAAGGAGGTTGAGTTTATCAGTGTCGACGGCGAGAACCACTTCATCATGGACATGGACAAACGTCAGTCGTGGCATAACAGTATCATGGCTTTTTTTGCCAAATA
>CAZETN010000134.1:0-608 GCA_964514475.1 uncultured Bacteroides sp. | reverse complement strand
CTACTGGAACGACCTCTGGCCGGAGCGAAAACTCTGAACTATTCTCTCCCCAAATACAGCAGCGCCGATCCGTGACAGGTCCGGCGCTGCTGTATTTGTTATGTATCTTCCGTTATATACGCAACAGTCTGCTCTCTATTTTACGGTAGACGGCACAAAGCCTCTCGTAGATGTCGCCATATATGGCCGTCAGCAGGCGATGCAGCGTTTCCTTGTATACAAGCGCAAGGATGGTGGCTGATATGAAAAGTAAAGTGGAATACATAAGGGGTTCGACCAGAACATGCTCTTCGCCAAACCGGTCCACCATCCATAGCCACCAGGACGGCCGGTAAAATTCCCGCACAATCTGATTTTCATGGATGATGTAAATGAAGAGAGTCAGCCCCGAAAGGTAATTGATGATGTTGTTTCGGAAATCAACGCGGCGGGCAAGATTGAACAGCGAGATGCCTGTCATTATCACGAACGGATTTGCCATCTGCCTCCAGAACCGCTCGTGGCCGCTCGTTACGCCATATTGTACCGCAATAATTCCGAAGACGAGATTTTAAGCGGCAAGTGCGCATATGCTTGTCGCAAGCATCACAATAGTTATCTTGACATTG
>CAZETN010000133.1:0-4340 GCA_964514475.1 uncultured Bacteroides sp. | reverse complement strand
AACCAGGGACACAAGGATTTTCAGTCCTTTGCTCTACCAACTGAGCTATGGCACCATCATTAATCAATGCTGCGGGGTTATGGCCCTTTTTGCGTTGCAAAGGTAGGGAGTTTTTTTGATATGACAAAATTTTCGGGGAGAATTTTGACGTTTTTGCGCGCTTTTCAGCTGTTTTTGCGGTCTGCCGGCTTTCGGCAGTTCTGGTTCACCGGAGTTTTTGCGGTTTCGGGGGCTTTTGAGCGTGCCGGGGTGCGGGGTGCCGGACGGCAGGACGTGGGGGGCTGGTGAGATGCGGCAGGGGATGGGCCTCGCGGCTCATCCCCTGTCTGTGATGTGGTTATTGCTATGACTATTTTTGACTATTTTTATGTGATGGTGTGGTTCAGTCCCGCGGGAGGGTGACGGGGCGCGGGGTGCCGTCGTTTTCTGCGGGAGCCATGGTCAGGTGGATGTGGTCGGCGCCGGCGAGTGTCGCGGCTGCGAAGCGGGCGACGGTTTCGGGGGTGACGGCGCGGATGGCTTCGACGAAGCCGTTATACATGTCTACGCCGTATTTGTCGCGGGCGTGCATGACTGACATCCAGAAGGCGTTGCTTTCGGGCGCCTCGGCCATGTCCTTGAGCAGGTTCTCTTTTGCCGAGGCCACAAGGTCGGCGGGGATGTTGGCGGGGTCGGCCATAGCCATTGCCGTGGCATGTACGATGGCGAAGGTGGAGTCGGCGTGCTCGGGAGCGACCTTGATGTATACGGGCATAATCAGGTTGGATGGATCCTGGCCGTTGATGGAGCCGGTGAGGCCGGTATGTGTGCGGATGCCGTATGTCCAGCCGCGGTCTTCGCGCAGGTCGCGGCGCAGCAAGGTAGCGTACACCGAGCTCAGGACGCGTGAGTTGGCCAGGTTTTCGGGTCCGTACTCGCAGGGGGCGTGATAGAAGCTGTAGCAGATGGTCTGCGGTACCTCCATGGGGGTTGTCCACTGCCGGTTCATGGTGGAGGCGTAGCGGTAACCTACGTCGCGTGGCTTTTCGGCGCGTCCCGCACCGGGAAGAGTGGCCAGGTAGGTGCATACGGCGGTGCGCAGGCTGTCCTCGTCAAAGTCGCCGACGATGTAGAAGTCGAAGTCGGAGCAGTCGGCAAATCGGTCGCGGTATATTTCCATGACTTTGTCGTAGGATACGCGGTCGAGTTCGTCGGCGGTGATGTGTGTGCCCAGGGGGTGTCGGCCGTATATGGTGGCGTGTATCGAGTCGCCCATAATATAGGTCGGGTTGCCGGCATGGGTGTCCAGGGCCACGCGGCGTGCCTGAATCAGTCGTTCGAAGGCTGCGGAGTCTTTTTGCAGCGAGGTTGCCTTGAGGTAGAGAAGCTGCATGGCGGTAGTCAGGTCAGCCGGTGTCGTGGATGCGGCAAGGGTTTCCTCGGTGTTCTCGATTTTAAGTTCGTGGCGGATGGTCCTGCCGGCCAGGATGCGGCGCAGATCGTTGGCGGCGATGTCGCCGTATGCGCTTACGGCCAGAATGTCGTTTACAAGGTGATACTCGGGTGCGAGCGCGGGGTCGTAGCCTATCGACAGTCCGCCGTCGCTGTATCCGCTGATGATGATTTTATTGGGCTGACAGTCGGTTTTCTTGATATGGACCTTCGCACCGTTGCCGAGAGTCCAGGTCTTGGAGTCATAAAGGCTGTCGGTGGTTTCGGCCACTATTTTTCCCGGGACAGGAAGGACGGTCATGAGCTCGCGTCCCTGGAATTTGTCGACATACGGAGTGAGGGCTGTGAGGTCTATGCCGGTCCAGGCCTGTGCGAGACCGGTTTCGGTCAGCGAGGCGCTCTTGTCGGGCATGTATGCCACAAGTACGACATTGCGGTTCAGCGGAGTCACTATCGAGCTGAGGTAGGCGTTTACCGAATCGATGCCGATAGTGCCGATTACGCCTTTTTTCATTTTGTACAAGGCTTCGTCGGACGGCAGTATGCCGCCGTCAAGGTAGTGCCGCACGTATTGACGTGCGCGGTCGGTGTTAGAGCGTTTGTGACGTGCGGCGTAGGCGTTGTCGTTGCCGGCGCGCGCGTCCATCTTGGCACGGGTGAGTTCGGAGGGTGTGAAGCCGAAGCGTGCGGCGCGCTGCAGTTCGGCGGCGACAGTCGAGATGGCCTCGGCCTCGCGTCCGGGTTTGGGTGTGACGCGCATGAACAGGGCCGGCTGCCGTCGCGACATGACAAAACTGCGGTCGCCGATACCCAGATTGGTGAACGGGGCGTCAGCGCTGTTTTCGATTTCGTCGAGGCGTTCGGCCAGCATCGACATCGCCAGGTCGGAAGCCACGCTGCGGCGCAGGCCCAGGATAGTCGCGTTGTCGTCATCGCCGAGGTCGTCATGCTTGATGTAAATCATCAGCGATGGTGCCGTCTGTTCGGGGTCGGTCTCGACTACCGAGATTATATTTTCGTTGTCAGGTACCTTAAGCTCGGGCGATGGGGTCCACGACGGGTCGGCGTCGACATCTGCCCACAGGCTGCGTATGCGCTCGGCAGTGCGGTCTATATCTATGTCGCCGACAACCACCACACACTGGTTTACAGGGGTGTACCACTTGTGATAGTAGTCGCGCAGGGCCTCCGGCCTGAAGTTGCGCACCACGCTCATCAGACCTATGGGCATGCGTTGCCCGTATACCGAGCCGGGGTACATGCGGGTGACGGCCTTTTCGAGCAGACGCGATGTGGCGGCTCCCTGTCGCTGACGCCATTCGCCTTCGATAACACCGCGCTCTTTGTCGATTTCGGCGTCATCAAGCAGCAGATCGTGACTCCAGTCGCGCAGTATCAGCAGGCAAGAGTCTACGGCCGACTGCCGCTGCACGGGCACCGAACAGATGTTGTATACCGTCTCGTCGGTAGATGTGTAGGCGTTGAGGTTCTGGCCGAATTTTACGCCTATGCTCTCCAGATAGTCGATCAGCGAGTTGCCTGGAAAATGGCGTGTGCCGTTGAAGCACATGTGTTCGAGGAAGTGGGCCAGACCGCGCTGTTCCTCGGTCTCGTTCACCGAGCCTACGTTCTGGGCAAGGAAGAAGTCGGCCTGACCGGTCGGTTCGGCGTTATGGCGCAGATATACTGTCAGTCCGTTCGGAAGTTTTTCGATGTGTACGGCGCTGTCGGCGGGGATGGGCCGGTAGGCCGCCGCTGCCGGCAGTGCCGATACTGCCACCAGCACGGCTGCCGTTATGGTTTTTATCTTGGATGTGTTCATATTGTCAGGTAAGAGTCAAAACAGTAAAGAGATTGCGGCATTCATCGTATCGGTACGATGGCCGGCGGTATGGCGGCTCTGCGACCAGTCGAGCGCCAGCTGCAGAGCGAGACGGTGCGAGAGGCCGCGTATCAGACCTGCGCCGGCGCCGAAAGCCGCCGAACTGTGGCTGTAAACCTCGTGTGCCTGCCGCTGTACGCGCAACAGACCGGGAGTGGTGTCGCCCGCATTCGAAACAAGCAGTTCGCAGCCGAATGGAGCCGTATACGCGCCTTTTGCATGCACCCACAGCCGCCACGGTGTTCCGAGGGGCATGCTGATCCGGGCTTCCGCACCTCCGCGTACGGCGTTTATGCGGTTCTTCTGTAGCGGAGACAGATAGCGCTCGTCGCTGAGCGACAGTGCCGCCTCGGGTTTTACCCATATACGCAGCCCGGAGCCAGGGTGATACTGCCATAATCCGGAGAGACGGATGTCATAGCTGTCAAGCCGGTAACGCTGCACACTGCCTATCTGCGGATAAACCGAGCCGGCCGGGTCGCCGAAGATGTTCTCGGTTCCGCGGCGCATGCGCATGCGTGCCGACACGGTCACCGCCCATCCGTCTGTCAGTCCGGGATGTTTCCATGCTATCTGGGCGCCCAGCGAGTTGTCGGCCATGCGTGCCAGCGGCAGCCTGTTCAGGTCTACAAGTATTTTGGTGAAGGTAAACCTTTGCCAGTCCGCTGTCGCCGACAGACCGTCACCGCTGCGGCGGAACAGACTCAGCGAGGCGCGTGTAAAGTGGCCGTTGTAGCTTGCCGACTTTCCCTGGCCGTCGAAACGGCGGTAGTGCATCACCGGCCCGGTAAGGTGGTAGATGCGGTCCTCGCCCATCTCGGACATGAACTGCACGCTGTTGCTCTGCTTATATTTGCTCCAGCCTGCCGACAGGGCCAGATCGTATGCGGATGAAACCGAATACGAGGCTCCCGCTGTGATGTCAAGGCGTCCGGTCACATTGCGCGGGCGCGGGTCTACATTGCGGTAGTACAGCCCTGCCGCATAGCCTCCGGCAATGCCCCATGCCCAGCGTCCGCTGTTGTCG
>CAZETN010000132.1:0-4346 GCA_964514475.1 uncultured Bacteroides sp. | reverse complement strand
ATCTTCATATATAAAAAGACGATGAAACTTATCAATCGATTTGTCCTTGGTGCGGTTGCCGCTGTTGCCCTTGGCACAACTTCGTGCTCGGACGACACACCCGACTACAAGCATTTCCCCAGCAAGGACGTAGACTTTACCTATAATGTTGACGGCGACGAGTACACCCTCGACTACTACGTCGTCTCCCACGTGCAGTTCAACAACACCTCGTCCAAACAGGGTGCGGTAACCTGGGATTTCGGCGACGGCACCACCAGCAACGAGCCCAATCCCGTACACAAGTTTGCCAAAGCCGGAACATACCGGGTTACCCTGACTGTCGACGGAGTAGGCTCGCATACTTACCCCCTCCTCATCTACGACCTCGTGCCCGTGCTGAGCGTCGAGGAACAGAGCACCGAAATCATCGAGTTCAACAATACCACGATGACCTTCAACCTCGAACTGCCCAACCCCGAGGATCTGCGCGTACGCTACGAATGGAAATTCCCCGAAGGCACCACCTTCGAGGACGGTACCCCCGTGAGCACCTTCACCGGCTACTCGCAGAACGGCGAGGTTGACTACCCCGCGCCTGTCAAGTTCAAGAATATCGGCAGCCAGCGCATCGAAATCTCCACATGGTTTGACCTTGACGGCGAAAACCGCCGACTCGAGGACACATACCTCAACGTACAGGTAGGCGTGGACGAACCCGCCCCCACTCTGTATTACGCGCAGGTCAAGGGCAATATCAAGGCCCTCAAGCTCATCGACCCGGCAAAACTGCCGGAGGGCACCAAGGTGCTTCCCTTCGACATGGGCGTATCGGCAGGCTCAACCGTCATGAACATGCTCTACGGTGACCTTGACGCAACCGATACCGACGGCAATCCTACAAAGGAAGGCTGGATATACATCCTCGATGCCGGCAAGCAGTATTATTACATCAACGATACCGACGGCATCCTGGGCGACGGTCTCATCAGCGCCATGCGCCCTGACGGCACCGGCCTCAACACAGTGATTACCAATGTAGGCGGCCCCGCATTCCTCGACCCCTTCCACGGCACCATCTACAATGGATACATCTATTACACAGACCGCAACATGGGTGTATCGCGCGTCGACTGCAAGGCTCGCGGTGAGGTGCAGGCTTCGACAAAGTCAGGCGACACCTACCTCCGCTCCGAATATGTGTTCAAAAACGAGCTCGTACCTTACTATGGACGCGGAATCGCTTACGGAGCCTCGCACGTGGCCCTGCAGCGCGACAGCCGCGGCGTATGGTGGATGGACAAGTACTTCAACGGTAACTGCATCATCCGCTATAAGGACTCGGACATATACCAGACCCAGAAAGAGGCCGAAAAAGCCGCTCTCCCCTACCCGGTAATCATGTCGGGCCTGAAATCGCGCTCGATGGTCCTTGACGAAAAGCGCAAAGCCATGTACATCTGGCGCCTCGACGGAGCCAACGAAGGCTTCTGCGCCTTCGACCTCCCCGGCGACACCGAAGGAGGAAGCATGACTCCGACCACCTTCCTGCACATGGAGGCCGACCCCATGAACACTACAGCCGAGGAGCAGGTTTCGATATGCCAGCTCGTGGTACACAACGAGACCGGCCGTGTATACTTCTGCTGGCGCCCGACTGCCACCGATACATCGGGCATCCCCGCAGGTATCGTATACTACGACCCCGACACCAAGAAAATTGTCAAATACGGAGAAACCAACGACCTGGCCACAGGTCTTTGCATCAATCCCAACCCCACAAAACTCTTCTGATCTGAGCTGATATCAACCTCCCCATAACCGGAGGGTACGCCGACCGACGGCGTACCCTCCGGTTTTTTGTAGCCGATGCGCCACCGGCCGGTCCCCCCCCCGCTGTATCCATTTTGTCCGTCTCGGTTTTTTTGTGTAAATTTGCGGGTTGAACGACACGGTTCCTGAACACCGTCCAGTAATTCTATGTTGTACTGACATGAAGGAATTTACAGATATAAACAACGAGGCCGAAACCGTACCCGACGCCGCCGACCGCAGCGCCATCGACGCCGCCGTCAACGACGAGTACAAATACGGCTTTGTCTCGGATATCGATACTCATATCATCGAACGCGGCCTCAACGAAGAGGTCGTGCGCACCATATCGCGACTGAAGGGCGAACCAGACTGGCTGCTTGAATTCCGCCTCAAGGCGTTCCGCTACTGGCTGACGCTGACACCGCCAGCATGGGCGCATCTCGACATCCCCGACATCGATTTTCAGGCAATATCATACTTCGCGGCCCCCAAGGCCAAAGAAGGCCCCAAAAGCCTCGACGAAGTAGACCCGGCCCTGCTCGAGACATTCGACAAACTCGGCATTCCCCTCGAAGAGCGCAAACAGCTGTCGGGCATGGCTGTCGACGCAGTAATGGACTCGGTATCCGTAAAGACCACCCACCGCGCCAAACTCGCCGAGAAAGGTATAATCTTCTTCTCGTTCAGCGAAGCCGTGCGCGAGTATCCCGACCTTGTGCGCAAATATCTGGGCAAGGTGGTGCCGTACACCGACAACTTCTACGCGGCTCTCAACTCGGCGGTATTCTCGGACGGCTCGTTCGTCTACATCCCCAAAGGCGTGCGCTGCCCCATGGAGCTGAGCACATATTTCCGCATCAACGCCGCGGGCACCGGCCAGTTCGAACGTACGCTGATTGTAGCCGACGACGACGCATATGTGTCGTACCTCGAAGGCTGCACCGCACCTATCCGTGACGAGAACCAGCTGCACGCGGCAATAGTGGAGATTATAGTCGAAGACCGCGCCGAAGTCAAATACTCCACCGTACAGAACTGGTACGCCGGCGACGCCGAAGGCCGCGGCGGCATCTACAACTTCGTCACCAAACGCGGTCTGTGCCGAGGCAACGGTTCAAAAATATCGTGGACACAGGTCGAAACCGGTTCGGCCATCACCTGGAAGTACCCCGGCTGCATCCTTGCCGGCGACAACAGCGTGGGCGAGTTCTACAGCGTGGCCGTCACCAACAACCGTCAGCAGGCCGATACAGGCACCAAGATGATACACCTTGGGCGCAACACCCGTTCGACAATCGTTTCGAAAGGCATCAGCGCCGGCCGTTCGCAGAATTCGTACCGCGGTCTGGTTTCGGTGGCCCCGAAAGCCGACGGTGTGCGCAACTACACCCAGTGCGACTCGCTGCTGCTGGGTGACCGGTGCGGCGCCCACACCTTCCCTTACATCGACATCAAGAACGACACCGCCATAGTCGAGCACGAGGCCACCACCTCCAAAATCAGCGAGGACCAGCTTTTTTACTGCAACCAGCGCGGCATACCCACCGAGGAGGCCGTGGCGCTGATAGTGAACGGCTATGCCAAGGAGGTGATGAGCAAACTGCCCATGGAGTTCGCCGTCGAGGCCCAGAAACTGCTGGCCGTCACTCTCGAAGGCGCCGTGGGCTGAGCACCCTCCGCCGCATATATGCTGCCTAAACACATCCCGTTAATTCTGAAAAAACGATATATATGCTTCTGCAAGTAAAGAACCTTCACGCCGGTATCGACGGGAAGGAGATATTGAAAGGCATAGACCTGACCGTAAATCCCGGCGAGGTGCATGCCATCATGGGACCCAACGGTTCGGGCAAAAGCACGCTGTCAGGTGTGCTCGCCGGCGACCCACGGTTTACCGTAACCTCGGGCACGGCTATGCTCGACGGCGCCGACCTGCTGGCGCTCTCCCCCGAAAACCGCAGCCACGAGGGACTGTTCCTGTCGTTCCAGTATCCCGTCGAAATTCCGGGCGTCTCCATGACCAACTTCATGCGCGCGGCCATAAACGCCAAACGCAAATACCACGGACAGCCCCCCATGCCCGCGGCCGAATTTCTGAAGCTGATGCGGCAGAAACGCGCTATCGTAGACCTTGACTCCAAACTGGCCTCGCGTTCGGTCAACGAGGGTTTTTCGGGGGGCGAGAAAAAGCGCAACGAAATATTCCAGATGGCCATGCTCGAGCCCAAACTGTCAATCTTTGACGAAACCGTCTCGGGCCTTGACATCGACGCCCTGCGTATCGTTGCCAACGGTGTCAACGCATTGCACACTGACCGCAACGCCACCATAGTAATCACACACTACCAGCGTCTGCTCGACTATATCAAGCCCGACTTCGTGCACATTCTCTACAACGGCCGCATCGTCTACTCGGGTGGTCCCGAACTGGCACTCGAGCTTGGAGATAAGTGGTATGGGTGGATCAAGCAGCAGGTTTAGGCCTCAGCGCCCAACTTAAACCGCCATGGACAACAACTCGCTCAACCAATACACCGACCTGTACGAGCAGT
>CAZETN010000131.1:0-4358 GCA_964514475.1 uncultured Bacteroides sp. | reverse complement strand
CCGACCTCCTGCGCAATCGACTTTGCAAGGGCGATAAGGCCGGCCTTCGAGGCGGCATAATTGGCCTGTCCCGCATTACCGTGCACACCGACTACCGAGGCCATGTTGATGATTGATCCGCCGCGCTGACGCATCATTATGGGGAGAACCGCATGTATGAAGTTAAAGGCGCTCTTGAGATTAACGGCTATTACAGCATCCCACTGTGCCTCGGTCATGCGCAGCATCAGACCGTCCTTGGTTATACCGGCATTGTTGACAAGGATGTCGATGGAGCCGAAATCCTCCTTGACTTTAGCAACAACCTCCTCGGTCTGAGCAAAATCGGTGGCATTGGAGGCATAGCCCTTGACCTTGACGCCGAGTGCGGCTATTTCTTCTTCGGTTTTCTTTCCGTTTTCATCTATTACGAGATCAGTGAAAGCGATATTCGCGCCCTCGGCGGCAAAACGCAGAGCGAGTGCCTTGCCGATACCGCGGGCGGCACCGGTGATGAGGGCCGTTTTTCCTTCGAGTAATTTCATTTTTGTATAAATTATGGAATATGAATTATGTTCAGTCTTTTATTGTTTTCAGGTGCAAAGTTAACAATTATGGCTCAATTAAACAAACAGGTGCCATTTACGCAAGTTTGTCCTCTCAGTCCAAGAAACGTCGCGTCAAACCTGAATAAGCGTCAATGCGCCGGTCGCGCAGAAACGGCCACCAGCGGCGCACACTCTCGCAGCGCTGCATGT
The DNA here is from genome assembly GCA_964514475.1 of uncultured Bacteroides sp. Classification (GTDB taxonomy): domain Bacteria; phylum Bacteroidota; class Bacteroidia; order Bacteroidales; family Muribaculaceae; genus CAG-873. Next base: position 3,621 of record CAZETN010000131.1, on the reverse strand, counting down.
CCACTTCCACGATTTCGGCGCATTCATCTGCCTCCGATGCCTGAAAGAGGAACTCGCCCTGCGGGCCGGCGACAAAGCTCGAGCCCCAGAATTCAATGCCTTTGGTCGCTCCCGATGGATCGGGTTCGTGCCCGGTGCGGTTGACTGATACGACGGGGAGACCGTTGGCGACGGCATGCCCGCGTTGCACAGTAATCCATGCATCGCGCTGACGCGATTTCTCATCGGCCGTATCGCTACTCTCCCAACCGATGGCAGTGGGATATATCAGCATCTCGGCTCCCGCGAGAGCCATCAGCCTGGCAGCCTCGGGATACCACTGATCCCAGCATACGAGCACACCGAGGCGTCCGACAGATGTCTGCACCGGCTCGAAGCCCAGATCACCGGGGGTGAAATAAAACTTCTCGTAATAAGCCGGATCGTCCGGAATATGCATTTTGCGGTACTTGCCGGCAATAGAGCCGTCGGTTTCGAAAACTACAGCGGTATTATGATATAGGCCGGGGGCCCGTCGCTCGAACAGTGATGTAACCAAAACTATTCCATACTCGCGTGCAATCCGCGAATAGAAGTCGGTAGCCTCGCCGGGGATGTCCACTGCCAGATTGCATAAATCGACATTTTCGGTCTGACAGAAGTACAGTGAATCGTGAAGTTCCTGCAAAACGACAAGTCGGGCACCCTGCTCGGCCAATTTACGGATTTTGACCGCCAGACGGTCGCGGTTATCAGTCCGGTCTGCCGTGTTGTGCTGTTGAATTATTCCTACTTTCATCTTGTTTCAGTACTGTTTATAAAATTTGCATGGTCGCACAATGCAGCGACCCGTGCTGACGGATCAGAGCGCGGCAGTCTACCTGAACGACTTCGCGATCAGGATACACCGACGCTATCAGCAATGCGGCAAGAGTATCGGTTTTGGGCTGTCCATATGCCGGGACAAGCACTCCGCCGTTCACAACGAGGTAATTGGCATAGGTAGCCGGCAGGCGTTCTCCCTCCTCGTCATATATCGGAGCGGGCAGCGGTAGTTCCACCATATTGTAGGGGCGCCCGTCGGCAGTACGCAACGACCGCAGCTCGGCGCGCATGCCCGCCAGCTCGTCGTAGTGCGAGTCGGCAGGATTTTCACATCCGGTATATATTATTGTATCGTGCGGAGCCAATCGCGCCAGCGTGTCGATATGGCTGTCGGTATCGTCTCCTTCAAGGGCCCCATGTTCGAGCCAGTGTATCTTTGTCAGGCCAAGCGCCTTTTTCAGATATTGGTTTATTTCTCGTCGTGTCAACGCTCCGTTACGGTTGGGCGACAGCAGACAGCGGCTCGTCGTGAGCAATGTACCGTTGCCGTCGCTGTCTATAGAGCCTCCCTCGAGCACAAAACTAAGCTCGTTACGGTAACGGCTGTCATGTCCGAGGACGTCATCGAACACGAGACGGCGCGTGACCAGATTGTCACGGTCGGCGGCGAATTTCAGCCCCCAGCCGTTAAAGCAGAAATCATTGAGCACCACAGTTCGGCTCTCGGCGTGCTCAAGCACTGTCGAAATCGGACCGTAGTCACGGGTCCATGTATCATTGGTCTTTATCTCGACCACAGTGAGCGCCGCCTCAGATACGCCGGCGCACACAAGTCGCTCGCGTACATAAGCGGCATCGGCTGCGACTACAATCAGTCGCGCGAAACGCGAAATCGCCACCGCCATGTTGTCATAGCAGCGTTCCACCTCGTCAAGCATGTAAGCCCAGTCGGTGTCCTTGTGCGGCCATGCGACAAGTATGGCACGACATGGTTCCCATTCGGCAGGCAGGCGCAGTCTCGCGCCCGCATCACAGTCATTCGTCTTCATTGTCATAATCGTTCAGTGCATTCCAGATGTCTTCGTTGTCGGCAAGATATTCTTCCGCGTAATCTCGAAACCCGCTTCGCGGATTATGCCCGTTCTCGCTGCACCACTCCCGGTAATCGGCTTTTATGCACGCGTCGTCGGCCATAATGCGTTTGAACTCCGCCTCCGCCACATCGATACTGTGGCTTTGTTCGATTAGTGTCTTGAAGTATTCTGTTATTTCAGGATAATTATCCATTTGGGGACTATCGGTAATTAGATGGCTTATGTAAAATACTTATAATAAAAATGTCAACGTCAGAGCAGGCTCCCGGCGTGTCAATTTTTTTCCGTCCGGCATGACGAATTTACGTGAAGCGTCTACGGTAAAGGATGCCCGAGCGAAAACTCTGTTATTTTATATATGTATGAAATTATGAAACGTCAATGTTTTTAATACCTTAAGGAGCTTTGTCTTCGGTAATCGGCCTACCGTCGTATAACCATTTCCGGCTACTATTGCCCTGTGACAACAAGAGGGCCGGAACGTATATGGCTGGAATGCAGCCGTGCCACTGAAATTTACTTCGGACAAACTCAAAGATTGCCAAATGTAGTAAAAAATTATAAACCCTCGGAGCCGAGTATAGTTATAAATAGTTAACAAACCATTCGGCAATCGCGTGTGTTATAAAATCAAACCTGAATGCCATACCGGCCTCAGGATTTCCATTCCGATTGTTTCAACCCAAAAGATGCACATTATGACCATCAGAAAAAAAACACAACGGCTGTTCGGCTTGTTTCTGGCGGCGGTATTCGGTGTAGCGATGCTTACCGGATGCAGTCCATACGCCCTGGTAAACTCCGAAACATACAACGGCGCCAATCTCGCCGATTACAAGACCTTCCGCATCGTTACCCCTAACGACGATAACAAACTACCCCCCGGTATGGAGATGGTGACATATTATAATATCGCGAATGCCATCCGCACCGAAATGGCCATGCGTGGCTTTACCGAGGATCCCGCATCGCCGATGCTTATCAATATAGGCCTTACCGTGCAGAAGGAAATAGCCACTCAGCCGGCATATCCTGCCGGATACATCGGATCTTGGCCTTGGTACGGTCCATATTATAACGGTTACAGTCCCTGGTTCATGTATCCGCGCGGTTACTACTGGCCCGGCTACTATAACCCCAATGCCCAGGTCATAACGGGTATTTACAACGAGGGTGTGCTGACGATGGATATCATCAACCTGCCTAAGAAAGAGGCTCTTTACTCAGCCTCGGTGGCCACCATCATGGACGGCAGCGGCCGTTTCCGCAACATCAAAGGCATCCAGCAGGCAGTTGATATTCTCTTCTCGAAATTCCCAGTTCCACTGTTGCCTCAATACCGCAGCAAATAACTCGGAACAGACAGCTTACAAACCGGTTCTAATACCGAAATCCTTCTTGTTACCATAACCTCACCGGGAGTTGCCCGTAACCTCTGTTACGCCGCAGCTCCCGGTTTATCATGAAGCATCCGTGCTGTCGCGCGGACTTTCAATCATTTGTTTATGGATAATTATCCGGTAGGATGAACAAGAATGGATTTACCCGGTTTCACCTGCTCATAACGCCTCTGCCCGTGGTGTGCTCCGACGGAGGCGGTCGTGCGCATACTGCAACAACCGGGCTGTGGAGACACCCGTCAACTTCAACAGCCCTATAAAGAAATACACAATAGGTATAGGCGGTTGATGCGCCCAAGCGAAAGATAATCGCTACTTTTGTA
>CAZETN010000130.1:0-4402 GCA_964514475.1 uncultured Bacteroides sp. | reverse complement strand
GATTTCTGCGTAACGCTCTGGGATTTGAACTTTCGCGGCTTGTAGGCATGGCATGGACGCCCGGCAGCAAGCCCTGTGAGGTTGTGCTGAACGGCGACTATATCGGTCTGTATTTCCTTACCGAGACAGTGCGTGTGGACAAAAAACGTGTCAACGTCATCGACGGCGACAGCGAGGTTGAGGACTGGCTTGCCGACAATCCCGGAAAGCCCTGGACCGATTATCCGTTCACGCCGCTTGACAATACCGGAGGGTGGCTCGTCGAAATCGACAACTACGACGACGCCGACCAGATCAAGGTGCCTACCCTGCAGCAGGAAGGTCAGGTAATACGAGTGACATACGATACACCTTCGGATTATATCACCGACGCGCAGAAGTCATGGCTGAAGTCGCAGTTCGAGACTATGGACCGGCTTATCTGCAACCGCGAGGACTGGACCGGATATGTGGATACGCACGCGGCGGCACAGTTTTTCATCGTCAATCAGCTTGTCGGCAACTATGAGTCGTGTCACGGTTCGTGCAAAATGTACCGTCAGCGTGGCGACGGGCAGAAGTGGATGTTCGGTCCCGTATGGGATTTCGGCTCAGCCTTCCAGAACATCAACGCCATGAAGCGCTGGATCTGGCAAAGCGACTATCTGCAGCACTGGATACAGGATATGTACCGGTCGGACGCCTTCCGGACCGAAGTCAAAGCCGTCTACAAGGAACTTATGGACGGGCGCTACAGCGAACTTGTGCCATATGCCGAGTTGTTCGTGAAACTTATCCGTTCGGCCGCCGCCCGCGATTACGAGCGCTGGCCTCAGTACGGCAACAACGATATAGACCTCGACCTGGAGGTGGTCAAGAGCATGCTTGACGCTTCGGTCACATTCTGTAATACCCAGTTCGGATACGAACCGCCTGTCGACTACTCGAAAGTCAGGATTTATCTGCGCGGTTTCGGAGGCTGGGACCTCAATCCCGCCTACTGCTTCACATACACCGGCCAGGGCGCCATTTTTACACTGAAAGTCCGTGACCTCACCGGTCCGTTCAAACTGTCGGGCACCGACTGGAGCGTTTACGACATGGGCTATGGACCCAAATCGGCTGACAACCCGGTCTTCCCGCTCAACACACCCACGGTACTTACGCGCGGAGGCGCCGACATTCAGCTTGACCGCACCGTTCCCGAAGCTACCCTTGTACTGGATTACGAGACTTCCACACTTACTGTGTCCACCGAAGGCGCCGTAACCGATATTGATGCTGAGTCGGCCGATATTATCCCTGTCTATTATAATCTGCAGGGTCAGCGCATTGATGCTCCGGCACCGGGCAGTCCCTGCATCATCGTCCGCGGCTCGACTGTCTCCAAAGTTATCCGGAACTGACGGCATTTATCCCGAGCTGATGCAATAACGGCACAGGCATACCTTACCGCCCGAGGCGGGGATGCCTGTGCCGTTATTATTTTTCAGTTTACTTACCGGGAGCCGGGGCCGGAAATTATCTCGAAGCGTTCGGCATAGACTTCGGTGACGTTGCGCTTGATGGCGTTGCGGTCCTCCCAGAAGCGGGTGCGCAGTTTGCCTTCCACGAGCAGTCGTGTACCCTTACGGACGTATTTCTCGGCAGTCTCGGCGGCGTTGTCCCACATGACTATGCGGTGCCACTCGGTGCGTTCGGGTATTTCGCCTCCCGAGGGCGTACGCCGGGCAGGTTCGGTTGTGGCCAGCGACATTTCGGCCAGGGGACGCCCCTCGACATACCGTATCTGCGGGTCCTGTCCCACGTAACCGAGCAGAATGACTTTATTCATTTTTAAGCAAATATCAGAAGTTAGAGATTGTTTGACTTCAGCCGGAGCGGAAGGTTTGACGGCTTATTGCCCCGGGATGCATTTTTACGGATATCTTCGCCTCGGGGTGCCGTTCAAGCCTCGGTGGCGTGGAATTCGACCAGTCCGGGCATCGAGTATTTGGCAATCTTCGCTATGGAGGCGCCGAAGTCTGAGGCCACGGTACGCAGGATGTTTTCGAAGTTGATGCAGGTGCTGCCTACAAAGCTGATGGGCTGGTCGGCATAATCATACTGGACGATGTTACGTCGGAAGAACATCATCAGTGAATCGTAGGCAAGCTCGTAAACGTACGGGTGGTCAACACGGTCCTTGAGGAAGAAGGCGTATTTGGCGATGTTGCGGGCGGGCAGCGAAGTAGAATACACTTCTTCGAGCAGCGAGTTTGTGGTTACCTGGAAGGTGTCATAGAAATCGTTGATGATTTCGCGCGGAGCCAGTTCCTTCAGGACATCGGCTATAAATCTTTTTCCCATGTGGGCGTTCGAGCCTTCGTCACCGAGGATAAAGCCGAGCGGTCGCACATTCTGCGTTATTTCGTTACCGTCGTACATGCAGGAGTTGGAGCCGGTACCGAGGATACATGCCAGCCCGGGTTCGCGTACCAGCAGGCCGCGTGCGGCTCCGAGCAGGTCACTCTCGACTGTGCAGGGTGTCTTGAACTGTGCCACCAGCGACGACTCCATGATTTTGCATTTGTCTGCCGTACCGCAGCCCGCGCCGTAAAAGTAAACATGCTCCCAGCGGCGGCGGAAGAAGGCTTCGGGCAGTTCGAGTCGAATGGAGTGCGAGATTTCGCGGCGGCTCAGAAAGTAGGGGTTCAGACCTATGGTGAACGCGTGTTCGACGATGCGGTCGCCATCGCAAAGCGACCACTCGGTGCGTGTGCTTGAACTTTCGGCGATAATCTTCATGTTGATGAGTGTTAGGGGGTAGGGTATAGATGAGCTGTAATAGTTATGCGCGGTGCTGAAACGGCAGTCCCGGGGATGTGTCGGCACGTGTGTGCCGGCACATTCCCGGGGGCTGCTGTATCGTAATGAGTCAGGGGCTTTTAGAGCACGCTGACCTTGAATGAGCGGTTGCCGACAGTGACAACGTATGCGCCGGGTGCTACGGCTTTGGTGCGGTTGCCGCGGAAGGCGCGGATTACACGTCCGTCGGCGGCGAATATGCGGACAATGTCGTCATCGGATGCGTTGCTTACGGTGATTGCACCGTTGTCTGCGGTTACGCTGACGGTATTGTTGTCGGCGGTGATGTCGCTGACGCCGGCGTCGACAGACGAGAGGGTGCTCAGATTGTCGACATAGAAAGTGCCCTTGAGGGCGGCCGGGTCGTTGGCCTGGATAATTCGGAAACCGGCGAAGGTATATGGGGCATATTCGGCCTGAAGGTTGTCCAGACTAAGCTCCTTATATTGCCAGCCCATGAAGTCGAGGTCGCAGAGTTTATGGTAGGAGACTGCGGTGCCGGATTTCATCGCAACCTGCAGTTCGTGACCGTTGTAGTCGCCGAAGATGTACATACCTATTCTGTCGCCGGCGTTGAACTGGAAGTTGTCGGTGTCGCCGTTGTACAGCCAGGTTATCTTGCCGTCGTGAGTGGAGGTGAAGGTATAGTTGAACATGGCCGAGGCCTCGCCGGCGATTTTCTTGGAGGTGTTGCGGTCGCTCTTGGGAGTGGTGGTTCCGGTACCGGTAGTGGCTTCGGGGTCATAGGCGAAGTCGCACGACTTCTCGAAATCGAGACGCAGCTTCATGTCGGGGTTCATCTCCTTGGTGGCGTCGATTGCGGTGAACTTGAAGTTGACGGTCTGGTCGAGGGGGAGATTTTCCTTGTCCACCATCGATGTCTCCAGGTTCACGGTGTACTCCTCGCCCACGGTGAGGTCGCCGCTGATGCTGTAGTTGATGTTGCCGTAATTGTTTGTGACGGTGTTGGCTTTGATGCTGCGCGAGTTGAGTTTGACCGCGTTGCCTTTTGAGTCGGTGATGGTGAATGCTTTTGTAGCGCTGGCCTTGTCGATGGCGTTGTCGAAGCGGAATTCGACAGTCGGGGCGTTGAAGTGCAGAGTACCGCCGTCAGCGGGATAGTGTCCGGTTACGGTGACGCGGTTACGCGAGGCTGTGCCGAAAGTGAATTTCAACGGCTCCTGCAGATGATTGTTCTCGTAACGGTCGTTCGACGTGCATGCGCCTGTACCGACGGTGACGGTGTACTCGGTGTCCTTGGTGAATGCCAGTTCGGGAGTGAATTTCGCGCTGCGGAAGCTGTTGGCGTATGTCCAGTAACCGTCGACGGCGGGTTCGATGGTAACGGCTTTTTCCCAGGCCTCGGTGTTGATGCTGGTGTTGAAAGTGAAGTCGATGGTTGTCGAGCACGATACTTTGGTGTCTCCATCCACTTTGGGCGAGTATGTAAGGATTTCAAGGGGATACTCGCATTTGTCGGTCAGGGGCACGTCGTTATAGACAACGTCGTTTGCCACGACCGTCACTTCTTTTGTGTACGGGAAATAGCGGGGATCGTCGACTTTGATACGGTAGG
>CAZETN010000129.1:0-4441 GCA_964514475.1 uncultured Bacteroides sp. | reverse complement strand
GTTGCTGAGCAGTGTGGACGACACCGACCCGCTGATGCATGGCGTACATCCCGGAGATCAGGTATGGATGAGCCACGGCGACACCATAACCGCCATTCCTGACGACTTTAAGGTAATAGCCTCGACCGACCATGTGCGCATCGCGGCATATCGTCGCGGGGGACGCAAGGTATGGGGCGTACAGTTCCATCCCGAAGTTTTCCACAGCCAGTGCGGAATGCAGATTCTGAGGAATTTCGTCGTCGACATCTGCGGTGGTCTGCAGCAGTGGAGCGCCGCCTCCTTCATTGACGAGACCGTCAAGGCATTGCGCGAGCAGCTCGGCGATGACAAAGTGGTGCTTGGCCTCAGCGGCGGCGTTGACTCGTCGGTGGCGGCAACGCTGCTCAACCGTGCCATCGGCGACCGTCTCACCTGCATCTTCGTCGACCACGGCATGTTGCGCAAGGACGAGTTCCGGAAGGTAATGGACGACTACCGAGGCCTCGGACTCAACGTCATCGGTGTCGATGCCTCGGCGAAGTTCTTCAGTGAGCTCGCCGGCATCACCGACCCCGAAAAGAAGCGCAAAATCATAGGTAAGGGCTTCGTCGATGTCTTCAACGAGGAAGCCCTCAAACTCAAGGATGTGCGCTGGCTCGCCCAGGGCACTATATACCCCGACTGCATCGAAAGTCTATCCATCACCGGCACAACCATCAAGAGCCACCACAATGTAGGCGGACTCCCCGAAAAGATGAACCTGCGCCTGTGCGAGCCTCTGCGCTCGCTGTTCAAGGACGAGGTACGCGCTGTAGGTCACGAACTGGGCATGCCCGAACATCTTATCACCCGTCATCCCTTCCCCGGACCGGGCCTTGCCGTCCGCATCCTCGGTGACATCACCCCCGAGAAGGTAGCGGTGCTTCAGGAAGCCGACGATATCTTTATCCAGGGCTTGCGCGACTGGGGCCTCTACGACAAGGTCTGGCAGGCCGGCGTAATCCTGCTGCCGGTGCAGAGTGTAGGCGTGATGGGCGACGAACGTACCTACGAACGTGCGGTGGCGCTCCGTGCGGTCACCTCCACCGATGCCATGACTGCCGACTGGGCCCACCTTCCGTACGACTTCCTTGCCAAAGTTTCCAACGACATCATCAACAAAGTCAAAGGCGTCAATCGCGTTACCTACGACATTTCCTCCAAGCCCCCTTCCACAATCGAGTGGGAATAACCGATATTTTTGAATGTTGATTATTCGGAATTCTGAATTATAGTCCGGCATTAAGGATAATGCCGTGTCGAGGCTATGTCAAACTGAACTGCACCCCAAAAGTTGAACACAAAACTTTTGGGGTGCAGTTCATATTGGATAATACCTGAAATTTCGGCAGTTAGCATTCCTTTTTCCTTAATTGGTATATTTTTCCAAAAATTTTCTTTTGCGATTATGTTACAAAAGAGGGTAGGCTCCGTTATTATTGTGTGAGTACAGATAATCTGACATCGGTTTTTACAAGGTTCCGGGCCCGACTGAGGGGCGTGGCCGCCGCGATTGTCGGCCGTGACGGTGCCGATGACGTGGTGCATGATGCTTTCTGCAATCTGTGGGCGCGAAACTGCCGGGTGCGGAGCGAGGCAGAGGCCATGAGGTTGAGTTATACGGCTGTCCGCAATTCGGCCATCGACTCGTTCAGGCGCTTGCGCTCTCATCCTACAGTATCGTTGGAGGTGACGCAAACCGATATTCAGGGAGTCGCTGACAGCGACCGGCAGGATGACAGCAGCCTTGTTTACGATGCAGTGATAAAACTGGCCCGTGATGTGCTTACCGACAGGGCCTACGAGATTTTCAGACTACACGACATCGAAGGCGTAAGCTTTGACGAACTGGCCGAGCGCATGTCGACAACGCCGGTGAATATCCGCGTCAGCCTTAGCCGGTCGCGCAAGACAATCCGCGAAATATACCGTAAAAACAATAATGACTTTTGACGATGAGCAACCGATATAATAATACTGATAAAACAGCCGCAGGCGTTTATGATGACCTGCTTGAACGGATTGAACGTTACTTCGACTGTAGGCTCAGCGACAGCGAGGAGCAGCAACTGAGACGCGAGATAGCCTATACCCCCCTGAAGCATCCGGCTGTTGACGAGACACGCGCGATGATGGGCTTCAGACGCCCGGGCACGGCGTCCTACCGGCACCCGGTACGTCGTATAGTGGCGGTGGCCGCATCGGTTGCTGTGATTGCTCTGGCCGCGACAAACATGGTGCGTCCTGCGGTGTCGGTCGACTCTACGTGCATCGCCTATATCAGAGGCGAGCGTGTTACCGACGAAGATGCGGTGATGAGCATCCTTGCCGAAAACATGAGCGATTTCAGCGAAGGTCTTGATGAAGCCAACGACTCGCTGCAACAAGGCATCATGGACGTAGCCGACATTATCGACGGCTATCAGCATAATATCGATTTTCCGGAAATCTGACTATAATAAAAAATGATTATGAAAAGATTATTGACAATATTACTGACCCTTGTCGTGATTGGGTCCGTGGCTTCGGCACAGACCGGACTCGAAATCAACAAGGCATTCGGCGGCAAGTATGCCGGCAATACCGATGTGTCGGAGGTTGTTATGAGCGGCGACCAGCCATATCTGCGCCGGCACCATCTGAAGTCACTGGCCATATTCCGCGGACCGGCTGAGAGCTATGCCTCGATTCTGCAGCCGCTCGTACTTGCCGACGGCGCTAAAGCTACCGCGCGTGACGTTCGTTACAGCAACGGTAAACTACAGTATGCATATTTCATGCTCCCGTCTGTCGAAGTAGATGGAAAAAGTGTAAAGCGTTACATCTATTACCTGAATAAGGAATGTGCCAACAGCAACAAGCGCGCAAAAAAATCGGCACATACAAAATCGCCCGTAATTCTTATATACTTCGAAGGCAATATAGGCCGCGAACGTGCGGCGTCAATCATCAACAGTTCACTGTAAATATTTTATCCCCATGATACGTAAATTATTCATCGCCATCGCTTTTACAATTCTGTCATGCTTTATGGGCGCGTATGCCGCCGAGAGTGCCGATACGTTGCTTAATGCCGCCTCCGCCGCCAGCATATCGATTAATTCGGAAGGCTCGTATACTTCAATCACGGTGAAAGGCGTAAACGGAACCGCCGACAATTTCTACTATCAGAGCCACAGCAAACGCCAGAAGCAGAAAGGTGTCACTGAAACCAGCATCATCTGTCCCGATATTACCGATATATGCGTTACAAACAGTGATGAGCGCGTCACCATCAGCTATGTCACGGCCGACGGCAACGTGCAGCATTATGCCTTTGGTTTCGGCGACCCCGACAACCGCTCGTTCAAGTCGTACATCGGCGAGGGCAGCAGCGACTTCGGCCTCACCATCGGCCGTACGTCGTACCTGCAGTGGGACGTCATCTGCGGCGGCGTGATGATGGGATTTATGACGCCCGCCAATGCCACGCCTTCACTCGGCACCTCGATGGGCCGCAGCCTTGAGTTCGGCATCGCCAACCTTATGGCCGTGCGTATGCGTCACGGCGCCAACTCGCTGTCGTTAGGTATCGGATTCCGCTGGCAGGACTATGTGCGCAAGGGCGATTTCTACTTCCACCGCAACGACGACGGCCGCATCTCCTTCGAACCGTACCCCGAAGGATCTACCAAGCACCGCTCGCGCATAGGTGTCTACAGCATGCAGTTTCCGCTGTTGTATACTTTCAGTTTCGGACACAACCGCAACTTTACGCTGCAATGCGGCCCGATTATGAACGTGGCAACCGGAGGAGGCATCAAGACGGAGTATAAGCTTGACGGGCGTCGCTATACAGTTGACACCGAGAAACGTCTGGGACGCCCAGTAACCGTCGACTTAATGGGAGCTATATACTTCCAGTCAGTCGGTATTTACTGCCGATATTCGCCAATGAATAAACTCAAAGCATCCACCGGTCTCGATTTCAAGACCTTTTCGACAGGTCTGATTATAGGTATCTGAGTAGAGGAGACAGAAAAACGAGGCTGTGTCAAAATGGCACAGCCTCTTTCAGCGACTCACCAGCGCCCGGGCGAGGATGTCTGACATGCCGTGTGATATCCCGAAGAACGTCCGTCGATGTTTTCCATATGGAAAACGGAAAACATGGCCGAGGCGGGGGCAGGACTTGTGCTTGAACGAGGCCGGTTATAATATATATAAGACCAGTGAGAGGTAAAGAAAAAGAGACCAAGCCATAGGTGACTCAGTCTCTTTGTGGAGGTACCAAGCAGAATCGAACTGCTGTGCCCGGTTTTGCAGACCGGTGCCTAACCACTCGGCCATGGTACCTTGTTGTGGTTTGCGAGTGCAAAGTTAAACAATTTTTTTTACACGTGCAAGGTTTTTTGATATTTTGCACTGAGATTTGGCGCAA
>CAZETN010000128.1:0-4499 GCA_964514475.1 uncultured Bacteroides sp. | reverse complement strand
CAACAATAAAGCGGTCACAGGTGTTATCATAATTAGTGTTATAATAAGTAAATGCAAAAATTCAGACGTGTCAAATATTGGGTTCCGCTGATATGCTCGGCGATGTTCGTAGGCGGAATCTGGCTGGGCGTATTTCTGAGCACGATGGAACGCGAGAGTCACGGCGAAAAGAAATTGCGCGAGATGCTCGCTCTTGTGCGTGAAAACTATGTAGACGAGGTTGATATAGACTCGCTGATCGAGAAGTCGCTGCCGGCCATACTGGGAAATCTGGATCCTCACTCGGCATATATACCGGCAAAAGACCTTGAGGCGGCAAGCACTTCGCTGAAAGGTTCGTTCGGTGGGGTCGGCATCCAGTTCCAGATTTACCGCGACACGATAAATGTAGTGGAGACCATAGCCGGTGGACCATCCGAGAAAGCCGGTCTGCACGCCGGCGACCGCATCATCGCCGTCGGCAAGCGCAATGTCACCGGCACATGGCTGACCGAGGACTCAGTCCGCAGCATTCTCAAAGGTCCGGCCGGGTCTAAGGTTCAGTTGACCGTAGTACGCCCCGGACAGGCGGACAAGACATTGAGGTACACTCTTACGCGCGGAAATATTCCGGTATCGAGCGTGGATACATATTATATGGTTGATGACAAAACCGGGCTGGTGAAAATCAACAGTTTCGGCGAAAAGACATATGGGGAATTCATGCAGGCCATGCAGTCGCTGGTAACCCAAGGCGCCAGCAGTTTTATAGTGGACTTGCGCGGAAACACCGGCGGTTACATGGAGCCTGCGATTTTGCTCGCCAACGAGTTTCTGCAGGCAGGCCAGACCATTGTGTCAACACGTGGCCGGAACATGGAGGAGGAGATTGTCCGCAGCGACGGCACGGGCGCATTCCAGAACGCTCCGCTGGCAGTGCTCACCGACGAGCTTACTGCAAGTTCGGCCGAAATCTTCTCGGGCGCCATTCAGGACCACGACCGCGGGCTTATCATCGGACGGCGAACCTTTGGAAAAGGACTCGTGCAGCGCCCCATGGAATTTGACGACGGTAGCGAGATGCGTCTTACTGTACAGCGCTACTATACACCTTCGGGGCGATGCATACAAAAGCAGTATAAACCCGGCGAGAACGACGATTACGAGCTTGAAATTTTCGAGCGTTTCCGCAACGGCGAGTCAATGAACGCCGACTCGGTGAAACTGCACAAGGACCTGCTGTTCAACACTGACGGCGGACGCGCCGTATACGGTGGCGGAGGCATAATGCCGGACATATTCGTGCCCAACGACACTACAGGTGTAACCCGCTACTATATGGATGTCGCCAACAAGGGCTTGCTCACGGACTTTGCATATGAGTATACCGATCTTAACCGCAGCGACTTACGCAAGGTGCGGAATGCCGCCGAGCTTGAAACTGCTCTTCCGCGCGATCAGGTGCTTCTGAGTTCAATGGTATATTATGCGACCACTCGGGGCGTTCCGGCCCGCTGGTACTATATCAACCAGTCGTCCAAACTTATTGTCAACCAGCTGAAGGCTCTGATAGCCCGTAACGTACTCGGGTTACCGGCCTATTATCAACTTGCATACCGTGACGATTCGACAATAGCGCGGGCCCTGCAGGAAATCCGGAGAGGCAATGCCGCCCCACCGGTCTCCGGGTCGTCGGGGACAGGTGACAACGACAGAAATTCTAAAAAACAGCCTTCGTCAGAAGGCACCAGACCCGTATCAGCTAATATGAAGAAAGACGACATCCGGCGCCGGATAAAGGCGCAGAAAAGCATGCTCGACGACAACGAGCGAAAAAAAGCCGCCAGGCAGGTATTTGACCTGCTCGAACAGACGGCGGCCTTTATGATGGCCGAAAACATACTTATGTATCACTCGTTACCCGACGAGCTGAGCACCATCGACTTTTTGGACAAATGGGGTAGCCGTAAGCACTTCTATCTACCCCGCGTGAACGGCGTCAACCTCGACATTCTGCCTTTCGACCGCAGCTCGCTTGCGCTCGGAGCCTTCCAGATTGAAGAGCCCCAAGGCGATGAAACATGCTCGATGGATGACATTGAGATGGTGATAGTGCCTGCTGTGGCCTACGATGCCAGCGGTAACCGGGTCGGTCGCGGCAAGGGCTTTTACGACCGCCTGCTTGCCGATACGCGAGCGCTGAAGGTGGGAGTAGGGTACGCGTTCCAGCAAGTCGAACACATCGATGCCGAACCTCACGACGTACGTATAGACATATTGATTACACCGGACGGAATCATACGCTGCACCGGACGCACTAATCTTTGAATGCCTCCATACGTAAATTATCGGCGTTTGGCAACAATATCGAATCCGGCGATGCATAGGGTCTTGAACGAGCCTTGCATCGCCGGATTATTATTATGGCATTCTCAGTCGCGGTTGATAATTCCACGCAACTCGTTGATGTCTGATACATTGTGACGGCGACAGTAATCGGCCAGACCGTCAACAATCTCCTCTGTGACATGCGGATTGACAAAATTGGCCGTGCCGACCTGTACGGCGGTCGCTCCGGCCATTATGAACTGCAGGGCGTCGGCAGCGCAAGTGATACCGCCGAGGCCGATTACCGGGATATCAAGCGCCTTGGCCACCTGCCAGACCATACGCACTGCCACGGGACGCACGCATGGTCCCGAAAGGCCGCCGGTGACGGTAGAAAGCACAGGACGCTGCCGCTCGACGTCAATGGCCATTCCAAGCAAAGTATTGATGAGCGATACGGCGTCGGCGCCGTTGTCGGCACATGCGCGGGCTATTTGGACAATATCGGTTACATTGGGCGACAACTTGATTATAAGAGTCCGGTTCCAGGCTTTACGACAAGCAGCAGTGATTTCGGCAGCACCCTCGACAGTTGTGCCGAACGCCATTCCGCCTTGCCTGACATTGGGACAGGAGATATTCACCTCAACTGCAGCTACATTAGCACACTCATCAAGGCGGCTGCAGACCTCCGCATATGCCTCAGGTGACGAACCCGAAACATTTGCGATTATCCGGCTGTCGACATCCTTTATCATGGGATATATGTATTTTACAAAACTGTCGACACCGGGATTTTGCAGACCTACAGCATTCAGCATCCCTGCCGGCGTTTCGGCCATACGCGGGTAATCGTTGCCCTCGCGCGGTTCAAGTGTAGTACCTTTTATTACGAAACCGCCCAGACGCGACAGATTAACAAGATCGGCATACTCCATACCGTATCCGAATGTGCCTGAAGCCGCCAGGACAGGATTTTTAAGGTTAAGGGCGCCTATGCTGACCGCCAGACGCGGGTTGGTATTGTTGTCCATACAGATAAAAGTTATGGGTTACAGTAAACTTGCAACAGACATGGAGTAGGGGAACTGCTGAGGTTATTCCCAAGTCAGGTCTTCGATATTGAAGACCGGGCCGTTGGTACATACACAGACATTTCCGCTTACGGTCTTTTCAACGCAACATAGGCAGGCTCCAAGTCCGCATGCCATCATGTTCTCAAGCGAGACATAGCATTCGACTCCAGAGGCCCGCGCCAATCTGGCTATCGCCTTCATCATTGGCGCCGGGCCACATACGCACCAAAGCTGCCGTTTCCCGGTGCCAGCAGCAAGCGCCGGTGACTGATGCGCGAACCCTCTGGTACCCATGCTGCCGTCATCAGTGCATATATGCACTGTGCCTATTTCGCGAAAACGATCAAGAAGGAGCAGGTCAGAAGCAGTACGGGCTGCCAGTACAAACTCGGGAATAATTCCGCGTTCGCTTAGCCACTTGCCATAAAAAAAGATCGGAGCGATTCCCACACCGCCGCCACAGAGTACCACGCGCGTACCGGATTCTATATCCTGAGGCCACGACTGTCCCAGGGGCGTAAGAATATTGACGATGTCGCCCACACCCGCATTTACAAGATGACGGGTGACGCGCCCGGCATCGGCGACAAGCAACTGCATCATTCCTGCCTGAGGGACGCAGTCATTAATGGAAATCGGACGACGCAAGAGCGTCCCGTCCGGTTGACCGGCAGAAACCTGAACAAACTGTCCCGGCAAAGCCGAGGGCAACGGCTTGGAATCTGCTGTATGCAGCGTCAGCAGGGCATAACGGCTACCCAATCTTCGGTTATCGGTTACACGCATGTCGCGCAATTGTTTAGGCACACGACCTGGCCATGTATTAGTCATAAAAAACAGATTTAAGTATGATGGTCTAATGTCAATTCAGAAAAATATATCCGGCTGACTTCACCCGATGTTGGATACGCTGAAATCCATACAAGCACATAATATCCGCGCAAAAGTTCGACTCATACGGGACAACAGCCAAAATCCGGATAATACAATAACAAAAGTAGCTATTATTTACCAAAACAACAAGCACCTGAACGAAGTGATATATCCGAACGACACAAAGCCTACTCTCAACTGGCAAGTGCAAAATTAGCGATTAGTCTGAAAAAAAACATTCTT
>CAZETN010000127.1:0-4569 GCA_964514475.1 uncultured Bacteroides sp. | reverse complement strand
GTCCGATTGACCCCTCGTCGAGGTACGGGACGTTGCGGTAGAAGTATCGCAGGTCCTCGAGATTGAGGTCGTGGCCAGCGTTGACCCCCCGGCCCACGGAGTGTGCCGTGCGCGAGGCCGCGGCATACGGCGCTACGGCCGCCTCGGGGTCTTTGGGGTAAAGATCGGCGTATGGCTTGGTGTACAGCTCCACGCGGTCGGCGCCGGTGCGGGCGGCAAAGCGTATCTGGTCGTCGTCCGGAGCCACGAATATGCTTGTGCGGATGCCGGCTTCCTTGAACTTGTCGACTACCTCGCACAGGAAGTCGAAGTGGTTCTCGACATCCCATCCGGCATCGGATGTCAGCGCGCCCTCGGCATCGGGAACCAGAGTGACCTGCTCGGGGTGAGCCTTGAGTACCAGGTCGATGAACTGTGGCACGGGGTTTCCCTCCATGTTGAATTCGGTCTTTACCACAGGACGCAGAGCAAAGACATCGGAACGGCGTATGTGGCGCTCGTCGGGACGCGGATGCACCGTGATGCCCTGAGCGCCGAAACGCTCGCAGTCGCGGGCGACGGCTACTACGTCGGGATTGTTTTCGCCGCGCGCGTTGCGCAGGGTGGCGACTTTGTTTATGTTTACACTAAGATGTGTCATTGTCTTTTTTTTGACTTTTTTTACCGGGACGCCCGGGATTTTAACGCCTGAAATTGCAATATATTTACGGAAATGCCGTAATTTTGTAAAAGCAACCGGCACCGTGGCCGGAACGGTTGCGGAGCCGGACAGGCCTCCGCCCGCAATCAAGGCACAAAAATAACAAAAAACCACAAAACGACCAATCATTTTGACGCCAAATAGCAACATAGAGCAAATGTTTCCGCCCAACGCCGAGGCCACATGGGTGCGCGTGCTGTGCGCGCGTGCTGATTATTCGGCCTCGCGGCTCGCCAGGGCCGTCGAAGACTGTGACGCACATCTGCTCAACCTTAACATATTGGCCACCACGCCTCATCCCGGGTATGTGGCCGTGCTGTTGCGCGCCGGAGTGCGGCACGGCGAAAGCCTGGTGCGCTCGCTGGCCCGTTACGGCTACGAGGCCGAGGTCATCGCCGACCCGGTCAATACCGAAGTATCCTTACAAACCCAGTTACAGACATGCTGATCGCCATATACGGAAGCCGGCGCCAGAGCCCGCATATCGACAAACTGAAGACCCTGCTGCAGGCGTTGCGTGACGGCGGGGCGCGGATTGCCATGCACCCCAAACTGCGCGACCATCTGTGGCTCGACCTGGGCGTGGACGTCGACTCCATCGCCACAGCTGACGCGCGCCGGGTTCCGGCCGGGTCCGATCTTGTGCTCAGCCTGGGAGGAGACGGCACTTTCTTGCGCTCGGCGGCATGGGTAGCCGACAGCGGTACGCCAATCCTCGGAATAAACACCGGCAATCTCGGTTATCTCTCGGCTATGGGTATCGACGAGGCCGCGGCCGACATACGCTTTATTTTTGAGAAAGATTATTCGGTCGAACCGCGGACTCTGCTGCAGGTGAGCGCCGACGGTCTGCGAGGCTGGCCATATGCCCTCAACGAGGCGGTAGTGGCAAAGGAGGACTCGGCGTCGATGATAACGGCGCATACTGCCATAAACGGACGCATGTTGTCCGACTACCGTGCCGACGGTCTGATTGTGTCGACGCCTACCGGCTCGACAGCCTACAACCTGAGTGCCGGAGGTCCGATAGTGCAGCCTTCGGCGCCATGCTGGGTCCTGACCCCGATTTGCGCGCACTCGCTGGGCATGCGTCCCCTGGTGGTGAGTGACGACGCGGAACTGCATCTCGCCGTCGACGGCCGCGGACACGCTTTCAGGCTCAGCCTCGACGGCCGCTCGACCACCCTGCCTATGGGCACGGAGGTCACGGTGCGACGGGCTCCGTTCAACATCATGATAGTGCAGCGCCACGGAAACGAATTCCCGGGCGTACTGCGCACCAAGCTGATGTTCAATTAGCGATGTTCGGATATCTGAGGCGCAGGAAAGACGCCGAGCCGCCTTTAATGAGGTCGGGACAGTACAGCGATCCTGACTTCGGGATAGTGCATGCTACGGTCCGCGCCAACGCATGCCGCCTGGTGGCCCGCTGGCGCGGGCGTACACTGACGGTAACAGTGCCGCCGGGAATTACTGTGGATGAGTATGCCCGGATTATCGGCACAATGCGTCCGCGGCTGCTCGGAAGCCGGCCGGCTCCCCTTCTCGAAGTCGGAAAGGTGATAGGGCCCGAGGATTTTGCTGTAGTAATAGAACGGCGCTCCGACATAGGCCCACTGTCGGTGAACGGTCGGGCCGAACGGCCCTTGCGGGTATATATCGGCCGCAATATCGATCTTGCCAACCCGGCCCACGAAAAAGTTGTGGTATCTATGCTTCGCAAGGTCGCCGAATCGCAGTTCGACAGGCAGATAGTGCCGCGGGCCCTTCAGCTTGCCGGACGCGTGGGCGCCAGCCCCCGGTCGATAGGGTGTTCGCGTGGATTCTCACGTCTGGGCACCTGTGGCCAGCAGGGCGATATAAGGCTTTCGGCAGCGCTGATGCTTATGCCACAGGAGCTGAGGGATTACATTATTCTGCACGAGTTCGCCCATTTGCGCGAATTCAACCACTCGCCCCGCTTTTACGCCCTGCTTGACAGGTACTGCGGCGGCCGCAACGACGAACTCAAATCAAGACTGAAGTCATTCCGCTTCCCCATTCCCGTGTAGACACAGCCTGTTACGGTGCCACGGGCCCTGTCGCAACTTCCGTCCCGACAGAGTTACGGGGACACGTCATATTTTATTTATGACGCGCCCCCGCAATTTCTGGGATGAATACGTTAAATACGTTATAGGTTGACGATTTTCGCAGCGAACAAGATTCGGTCGGTCATTGCCTCCTTGATAAGGGCCACGAAGGGACGGTCGAATACCAGCATGTCCGGTTGTGGTGCCATGTCCAGATTGGAGCGGGTTACCGAGGCAGCCGTGGCTCCGTTTTCGTCGAACTCAAGGGTATTGTACTGGCATAGGTCGAGGGCGGCGGAGATATCCTGGGTAAAGAGTCCTTTTATGCGTGCGTCTTTCAGGTTGTCAATTCCGATTTCGCTGAGAACCTCGGTTAGTTTAAGTTCCTTGTCGGGCTCAATCTTGAACTTGGGCAATCCGAGAGTAAGGTTTTTATCTGCCAGTTTTACCGATTTGATTGTCTTGAGTGCGCCTGAGGCAATAAACTCGTCGATGCCCGTGCCTTCGGCAGGCAATATCAGGTCAACGTAATACATCTTTTTGCTGAAAGTCTGTCTTACGAGCTGGTACTCCGGGGTTACGGCCATTTCGCGGTGGCTCTCGCGGTACATCATCTTTACGATGTTGTCGCGTAGTTCGCCGTGGAATGTCTCGTCTTGGGTTTCTTTTTTGTCAAATTTGTCTGTCCATTCGCCCTTGAAATACATCGCATTAAGCAAGATTGCCGGATTATTGGCGGGAATACCGTCAATCACTTTATTGATCAGCCCTTTCGTTTTGTCCGAAGCCCATTTGTTAATCTGCTCTGCCACAGAGAGACCCTGTCCGAAATCCCGGGCAAACGACTGGGCCTTATAATATTCGCTTCCGATATTGTCAAATACAGGATTCAAGGTGTATGCATTATGGTACCAGACCGAATAGGCAATGCAGACCTTTACCTTTGAGTCGGCGACCGGCATCCAGTTTCCGTATTTCTGTGCGAGTTCGTTCAGGCTCTTCAAGTCCGAGCAGCCCAGCGCACTGCAGATTTGTTCAGTCGTTTCGCGGTCGGTGACGTTGGCGATATATGACAGAAGCATCGAGGCGCTCATCGGCGACACCACTAAGTTGTCGCCCTTGTTGGCCTCGCTCATCGCCTCAAAAAAATCTATATCGAAATCATTCAGGGCTTCTGCGGCACGCGACTGTCCAGCCTCCAGTTCAGGCGCCTCAACCACCTTGGCTCCGTCATCGGAACACGCCGTAAACAGTATGACCGAGGCAGCGAAAATATAAGCTATATTCTTCATAATTATTTAGTTTTGATTGGTTTTGTCGATTGAAGTTCGCTCATGCACATTATCCTGCACATCCATGATACCGGCAAATTTGGTAAATGCCTTCAGACGAGAGTGCCATATAATGCGACATGTCGCCCACATGGGCATACATCACTGGCGAATGCCATAGAATGCAACTACATTCTACGAAATAAGTTGGAATTATCCACAGTTCCTGTGGATGAAGCTTCGGGAAGCGTTTCATTTGTGCAACCGACCAGCATAAGGCAAATAGCAAATAGTGCGGTAAGTGTTGGTCTGATGTTCATAGAATAAAGGGTGTTTGAACGGTGATTGAATGATTTGTATTGACTTTGACCTGACAAGAGGTTTTCAAAGGATTTACTTAGTGTTTCAGGTTTTTGTAGTTAAATATCATTTTGCACCAAATTTACCCTAAAAACATTTTTTTGCTAAATATTTATATTACTGTCCGCTAAACTTTAGGGAAGATTAGAAAAATAGGGCTGATTCC
>CAZETN010000126.1:0-4609 GCA_964514475.1 uncultured Bacteroides sp. | reverse complement strand
ATACGCTTTGATATACCGGGCCTATTATGCGCTTATGCGCAACCCTTTCTATACGTCGGACGGTCGTAATACATCGGCCATATATGGTTTTGTCAACACTCTTGACGAGATTTTGCGCAAGGAAAACCCGCAGTATCTCGCTGTCTGTTTCGGCCCTCCGCACGGCAAGACGTTCCGTCACGAGGTCTACCCCGAATACAAGGCGCAGCGCGACAAGCAGCCCGAGGACATAACCCTGGCCATTCCCGTAATCAAGGAAATCATAAAGGCATGGGGCCTGCAGATAATCGAAGTGCCGGATTTCGAGGCCGACGACGTCATAGGTACGCTTTCGGCGCAGGCTTCGGGTCAAGGCTTCACCACCTACATGATGACACCCGACAAGGATTACGGACAGCTTGTGCGCGACAATGTGTTCATGTACCGTCCCGCACTTAAAGGCAAGGACTTCGAGGTGCGCGGGCCTGCCCAGGTATGCGAACGTTATGGCATCGCCGATCCGAAGCAGGTAATCGACCTGCTGGCGCTTGAGGGCGATGTCAGCGACAATGTGCCCGGTTGCCCCGGCGTGGGCGAAAAGACGGCCTCGAAACTTATAGCCCAGTTCGGCAGCGTCGAGAACATGCTTGTGCACACCGACCAGATCAAAGGCGCTCTGCGCACCAAAATCGAGACAAACGCCGAGCAGATTACCTTTTCGAAATTTCTGGTGACAATCCGTACCGATGTCCCTCTCGATATCGCCCCCGAAGGCCTGCGCCGCGGCGAACCGGATACAGACCGGCTCCGCGAGCTGTATAAAGACCTTCAGTTTACATCGTTTCTGAAAAAACTCGGTGCCGCGTCCTCGCCTTCGCCGAAATCCGAGGCCGTACCTGCCCAGGGGACATTGTTCGGCGACGATGACTTCGAGGCACTCCCCGTGGCCGATGCTCCTGTCCCTGAGGCTCACCGGTTGTTCGGTCCCACCGGAGGGTTCAGCTTGCTCGAGACTCCCGAGCAGGTGTCGGACTTTGTCGTAAAGGTACTTGAGGAGAACCCCGGGTATGTCGGCGTCAGTGTGTACGCTGTCGGAGACGAGGCCATGACGGCACAGCTGCATGGCGTGGGCATAAGTGTACGGGACGGCATGTGCGCCTATATCGTGTGGGACAGCTTCTGCGCCGGTCCGATGGCTGCGGCTCTGGCCCCGATAGCCGACACGCAGGCTGTGACATACGTCAGCCAGGACGTCAAACGCGACTCTATAATACTGCGCCGCCACAATATACACCTTACCGCCCCGTATTACGACATCGCTGTCGCCCATTATGTAATCAAGCCCGACGCGCCGCACGAGCTGCCCGATATCGCCATGCGCGTTCTCGGCCTCGAATTGCCGGGATACTCAATGACGGCCACGCAGCGCAAGAAGCCTCTTGCCGGCACACCCTCCGAGGTCGGCGCTACGGTATGCGCCCGTGCCGAGGCGGTACGGCTGTTGCGCCCCGAACTGCAGAAGCGTATTGTCGCCGACGGCAGTCTGAGGCTGCTCGAGGATATAGAGTTTCCGCTGATAAGCGTCCTCACCGAAATGGAGTGGACCGGAGTACGCTTCGATACAGAAGTCCTTGCCGAGATGTCGCGCAACCTTACAGCACGTCTCGAGACGCTGCAGCAGGAATGCTGGAGCATGGCCGGCGAAAAGTTCAACATCGCCTCCCCGACACAGGTGGGCGAGGTGCTTTTCGGCAAGATGCAGATAGATCCGTCGGCAAAAAAGACCAAGGGCGGAGCATGGTCCACCACCGAGGAAATACTTGAACAGTACCGCGCCAAATTCCCCATCGTAGATCTTATTCTGCAGATACGTGCCCTGCGTAAGCTGCTCGCGACATACATCGACGCACTGCCGAAACTTATAAATCCGGCTACCGGAAAAATTCATACCACATTCAACCAGACTATTACCGCAACGGGACGCATCTCGTCGACCAACCCCAATCTTCAGAACCTGCCTATCCGGACCGATCAGGGCCGCGAGATACGGCGCGCCGTAATCGCCGACCGGGGAGACCTCATCCTCAGTGCCGACTACTCGCAAATTGAGTTGCGGCTGATGGCGTGCCTGTCTGGCGACCCCACCATGGTGCAGGCCTTCAGCTCGGGCGAGGATATCCATCGCAGCACGGCGGCAAAAATCTACCATAAGGACATCGGCGAGGTCACGGACACTCAGCGCCGCAACGCCAAGACTGCCAACTTCGGTATCATATACGGAATATCGGCCTTCGGCCTGAGTCAGCGTCTGGGCATACCACGCGGCGAGGCCAAGGAGCTGATTGACGGTTATCTGCGCACCTATCCGGGCGTGCGGCTGTACATGGACGAGTCAATCGAGCGGGCGCGCCGCGACGGCTATGTCACCACCATCATGGGTCGCCGCCGCTACCTGCCGACCATCAACGACCGAAGTCATACTGTGCGGTCTTTTGCGGAGCGCAATGCCATCAACGCCCCTCTGCAGGGTTCAGCCGCCGACATAATAAAGATAGCCATGGTGCGCATCTTCGGCGAAATGACACGCCTGGGCTTGCAGTCGCGCATGATACTTCAGGTGCATGACGAACTGGTGTTCAACGTAATCCCCTCCGAACTGGAGGTGATGCAGGAACTTGTCATCCGCAATATGGAGTCGGCTTACCGAGCCTGTGTGCCCCTTACCGTGGCTTCGGGCGTCGGCGTCAACTGGCTCGAGGCCCACTGACCCCGTAGATAAGCGTCCGACGTCGGCATCAAATATTTCTTACAATATGACAGAAGAGAAAAAGACTGTTTTTCAACGCGAGTGGGCGAAGATGCTCCGCGGCGAGGTTTACGATGCCGTGCATCCCGAGTTTATCCGCCGTCTGTATGTGAACCGCGAGCGCATCAGCCGTTTCAACGCGCTCCCCGCGCTTGATACCGCCGCCATCAATGCCTCGTTGCGCGAAATTCTCGGTGCTGCCGGTCCCGGTCTGCACATAAACCAGCCCTTCCGCTGCGACTACGGCGAGAATATCCGGGTGGGCTGCAACTTCTTCGCCAACTTCAACCTTACCATACTTGACGAGGCTCTTGTCACCTTCGGCGACAATGTTTTCATCGGACCGAACGTCAGCATCTATACGGCCTGCCACCCTCTTGACCCCGACGAGCGGCGCACCGGTATCGAGTGGGCATTACCCGTTACAGTCGGCAACGATGTCTGGATAGGCGGTAGCACCACCATCCTCCCCGGCGTCACCATCGGCGACGGAGCCGTAATCGGAGCCGGAAGCGTCGTCACCCGCGACGTCCCTGCGCGCACAGTTGTCGCCGGCAATCCCGCCCGCATTATCCGCAAGCTATAAATTCAGACACGTTGCCGGGCGTATCCGGGGTAAAAGTAGAACCAGTCATAGGCGAGGAGCAGACGCCAGTAGGTGTCATTTTCTGACAGTACGGAGCTATACTTCTTTACATACTCGGTCAGCAGCGCAAAATTATCAGTCATATATGCCTTTTTGAACCAGAAGACTCTTTCTTTTTCTGTCATTGTCTCCGCCCGGACGATGTCCACGGATACCCGGCTGAGATGATACCAGACTGAACGGATTTCCATCAGCGTTTCCTCGTTAAGGTCATTTATGATGCTGTCAAGTGTGCCGTCATTACAAGTAATACGGACAATACCGTTGGCATCGTATACAGCGTTGCTGTCTGCATCGGGCATGAGCATAACCGGCAATATTTTTGCGTCTCCCCGGTTTCCGTTACAGCAACACCCCGTGGTATTAAAAGAGTCGCGTTTGCCGTTGCAAGCGGCAACAAGATTTGACAGGCCGGTAATATGAGGCATCCGTTGCTCTTTGTCGATGTCAGATAAAGAAGCAAAATTTCGGGTAACAAAATTATCCGCCATTATGACGTGGGCTTTAAGTATCGGGGCGTGGGCGGTATAATATTCGTATTGGGACGCACCCTCTCTCCCGGACAGGCTTCGAGGTATTATGTGCTCGTAGTTTATTCTTCCGGCAGAGGAATCAAGACGGCGCATGCAGTAACAACAACGAGGATGGTTTTCAACCGACTGCTCGTCCAGCAACAGTTTTTTCCATCCATTCACTCCATCGCGATATTGTGGCTTTTTGAAGTCTTCGTAAGAACCATGCGGGTCGGCGGGCGACGGAAAGGGTTTTTGTAAGTCTTCGGCATAGCAGTCTTTAAGATAACGGACATTGATGTCATGCGCCAGACCGTGCAGCGAATTTTTATCAATGTACCTCATACTTCTCTGCTTTGTCCTGCAGTTCTTTGATATATGGATTATCTTCGCCAATCAGTCCGATAATTTCGTCCCATACGGTCTGTGCCTCCTTTTTTAGCCCCAACGAGCAGTAGGTTAGGTATTCATTGCCTATACGCCTGATTTTCTCGTTACGGGAAGCTGTGCCCATGAAATCACGAATGGCGGCATTATAATCAATTCCGTAGATGTCAGGCAATATTTCCGCATTTGTCTGACCATACTGCATAAATACAATGCGGCTTGCAGGAACTGTTTCGCCTGTAAAATAGTATTTAACCTTTTGCGAAGAAACGCGGTTGG
>CAZETN010000125.1:0-4656 GCA_964514475.1 uncultured Bacteroides sp. | reverse complement strand
GCTGTACTGGCCCTGCTTAAGCAGGGTGGTAAGCTCGTAACGGCCGGTGGCACGATTGTAGCGCATCATGGACTCGGGAGAGAAACGCCGCTGAAAGGCATCCGAATCGATAAAGAAACTGAAACCGGGTGTCTCAGGGTAGTCAAGCACGAAATGCGTCACTATATAATCGGCGTCCAACGCCGATCCGGCAATGTCCGAATTGTACTCGCGCACGGTAAACGCGCCTGACTGGGTCTCGTCGTACAGATACGACTGTCCGGCACGCGAACCGTCGGGCTGCACGAAGGCGTGATAGTACGGTGACATATACTCAACAGCCGCCACACCCATGCCGGGATAATTGACGGTGGCCGTTTCGAAACGGCGGTACTCGTTTCCGGCTGCAAAAATAAGTTTGGGGTCGTGCTCGTAATATGCCGTCGTTCCCGAAACCCGCAACGGCTTGTCAAGGGTGACCGAATTGTCGGCGCGGCCGTTCTGTTCGACAACCACAGTGATGTCGCTGAAAGGAGAGCGCACTCCGGCACGCCGCGTGTCGATGGCCAGGGCCAGCTGCTGGTGGCCGCGGTTGTAATCGATGTCGGTACGGCCCGAGTACGAGCCCGAAATATCGGCGGTCTGTTCGGTTACGACAAAACGGCACTGCAGCAACGGGTCGTCGGGGCCACGGCCCTCGTCGTACACCTTCAGCAGGTAGTTTCCCGAAATAAGGGGTTTCATCTGGCCGTCCGGAATGGTGATTACGTAATGGACATAGTGGACATTTGTGGCGTTTGAATAGGCATAATTCTCGACCGTCCCCTCGTTGAAACCGTCAAGATACTCCACGTAAGCGAGTCCGGACGGAAGCCAGTCGCGGTTGCAGTGCACAAGCTCGTAGCGCAGATAGTCACGATCATCGCCGAGTATGTCGAACTCGACGCGTATGCCGCGGTCATCGTCAAGCATCATGGCCGGAATTCCGGCATGCGTCAGAAGCGACTCGCCTTCAAAAACCTGCAGCGTGCGCACCTTTTCGCCAAAGACTCGCGTCGACGTATCCGTGGCGGCATGGACGCCGGCGCATGCCAGCATCAGAACAATCACATATATCGCACGCAGTTTCATTTACCACACTATAGGCTCCTTGCCGTGTTGCTGAAGATATTGGTTGGCCCGCGAGAAGTGGCGGTTGCCGAAGAAGCCGCGGTACGCGCTCAACGGCGACGGATGCGGCGACGTCAGCACCAGATGCCGGCTCTCGTCGACAAGCGCGCGCTTTGATATGGCATAACTGCCCCACAACAGAAAGACCAGATTGTCGCGACCCTGCGACAGCGCCTGGATGGCCGCGTCAGTAAAGGTCTCCCAGCCACGCCGCTGATGCGATCCGGCCTGATGCTCGCGCACCGTCAGGGTGGCGTTCAGCAACAGCACACCCTGCCGCGCCCACCTTTCAAGATTGCCGTCTGCCGGAGCCGGAGCCCCCGTATCGTCCGAGACCTCCCGCATGATGTTCACCAGCGAGGGTGGCATCGGAACTCCCGGCGCCACCGAAAAGCATAGCCCGTTGGCCTGCCCCGGTCCATGATAAGGATCCTGCCCTAAAATAACCACCTTGACCTTGTCGAAGGGACAGGCATCAAAAGCCGCAAAGATACGGCCGGCAGGCGGATAGACGGTGGCAGTACGGTACTCCGAATGCACAAACCGCGACAGTTCCGCAAAATACGGAGCCTGCCACTGATGTGCCAGCGCGCGTTTCCAACTATCTTCGATGCGGACTTCCATAATTTTTTGTCCAAGGTTTACACTCTGTTTTTGCAAAGTTAATAAAAAAAACGTAACTTTGCGAACAATTAAAAATCCCCTGTCTCCGTAGTTCAATGGATAGAATATCGGATTCCGGTTCCGACGATTAGGGTTCGACTCCCTACGGGGATACTCTTCGAAAGCGCAGATGTCTGAATTTCAGGCATCTGCGCTTTCTCGATTTTCGCCGTGTCTGCCCCGTGTCTGCCAAAACCGTTTTTAAGGTGGATTGATCAGAGGTTTTTGGGGTGCAAAAATCTGGTCAGTGTTTGCGGCGCTGAAGACGTCGCTCGCAGTAGCGCCCAGACCTTTTGCTGGGCCAGCAGGTTATTCATGGCCGGCAGCAAAACGTCCAGACTTGTCTTCTCTTTTCAAAAACATCATCACCTGCTGGGCTCCGTTCATAATTTTACGGCAGCCCTCTGCGTCGACGGTGAGTTCCTTAAAGCCGCCGCCTTCGCCTTGAATTCTGTAAGATATTGAGATTGTACTGCCGCTTGCCATTTTTTTGTACTTATCTTGTTATATTATGTAGAGTTTACTATTTTTGCGAAAAACAAAAACGCTATGACGGATTTTTTAATTTGGTTTATCGGGCACAACACGAAACTTGCGGCCATCATATGTCTCGTCGGCTATATCCTGATCATGTTTTTTGCTTACATCAGTATAACGGCCATAAACAAAAAAAATAAGTATTTTTAACCGACGAAAAGTCTTAGCCTATTACCTCGTCGCCCAGGCGGCGCGCCAGTTCTTCGAGACGGCGGCGCTGCTGTTCGGCTGTGAGTCCGGGAGCATGACCCCTGCGGGGTGTGCTCTTTTTTTGTCCCATGGCATCGGCAGCAGCTGTCGCGGGGTCATCTTCTTTTTCACGTGCGGCTGTATGATTATCGCGGCCACAGTGTGGTATCCTGACTCAGGGTATGAGGATACGGCGTGTATCGGAGCCGGAGCGGCGCAGATACAGACCGGGGACTGTGGGTGCCGACCGCAACGGGATACCCTGAAGGGTGAACCAGACGGCAGGGGCGTTGTTGGTGTCGGCAGTGATGGCGTCGACGGCGGCCTGATCGGCTGTTGTGATGCGGGCACGCGTACATTCCATACGCACCCTTACCTGCAGCCGCGCCTCGACGGTACCGGCGGGGAGGGTCCAGGTGCCGGTCATATAGTCGGCGGCCGGTGTATAGACCACCGCTTCGGCTGGTTCGGTCATGGAGATATAGTACTCGTCGGTCTCGGGACCTTCGAGGACTATGGTCGACAGGGTACGTCCTTCGGCGGCGCGGATAACGATGTCGCTGTCAAGGTAGGCGCGGAGTTCTACTGTGCGCGTAGTGTAATTGAACAGAAAGCGGGCACGACGGCTCTGCTCGCTGACGCCGCTGTCGTCGACACTGAAGGTGGCGCCGTCGCCGCCGAAAACCGTTCCGCCAACATACTCTCCGTATCGGTTGTTGGCGTCAGGTGCACTGAATGCGGGGGTCAGCGACGCGGGGTCGGTCCAGTTGAATACGGCCGTCTTCTGTGCCGCAGCACTGCAAAAGGCCTCAAGCACGAAAAATAATACCAGGCAAGAAATGTGTTTCATATTGTCATTACTTTTTTCTTTTATTACTTCTTCAATTGTCTCCACGCAATCGGAATTGTGGCGATGCCCATAAGCAGCGGCAGCTGCCATCCGAGAGTCAGCCGTGCCACAGCTGCCCCAATGGCAAAAGCGGTCACAGCCATAACCGCCGTCATAACGCGGCCGCGCAACCGGTATCCGTATACGCTGCGGTATATCCACCACACCAGCCCCAGATAGGCTCCGTACCAGACGATATACGACACACCGAGGCCAAGGAAGCCCCAGCGCAGGTAGCAGAAGATGTTCAGCACAAGGCACAGCACGCAGCTTGCCGCCTCGCTGAGCAGGTAAAACTTCCCGTCTCCACGGGCGAGGACAGTGTGCTGTATGCACCACGAGGCCGACCGCAATACCATCGCTGCCATACCGAAGGTGATAAACGGCACCATCGGCAGAAAATCGCGCGAATATATGACACGCACTATCAGTTCGTCGCAGGCCATGAACAGGGCGGTTACGGGCAACAACATCCAGGTGGTCACCGATATGCGGTGCGACACATTTACGGCTGTGGCGCGACGGCTGTGTACCGATGCGCTGAGCCGCGGGAAATACTCTACCCAGACGCCGGCGAACAGCACCCCCACGTAGGTGTTGATGATAGTATATCCGGCCTGGTAGAGACCCAGGGCGCCGGTATCGGCACTATTGTTCATGAACAGCACGAACAGATAGTTGCATAGCGCCGTCATGGCCACACCGGCCGTTATGGAGGCACCCAGCCATACAAAAGACGAACCGGTACGCCACACTTCGCCCGCGCTCATACGTACCGACGGCAGGCGCACACGCCACAGATACGAGCCAAGATACAGAAAACCTGAGTAAACGACAATCACCCATATTATCGAGTCGACGCGCAACCACCATATCAGCGGGACGGCAACGGCTATGCCTCCGATAGCGACTATGAAGTTTACACGCGCAAGACGCCCGAACTGCCGCATGCCCTTCATCACCGCCTGATAGCCCAGTGCCACGGAAATAAAGAACGGTACCGACCCCAGCAGGCAGAAGTCGGGCCAATGCGACCTGTCGCCGAACGACCACCGGCTCAGCAGCGGCGCTGCCATGCACATCAGCAGCCACGACACCACACCCATCGTCACCGACCATACGTGGACGGTATGCGCCACCCGGGCCGTTTCGTCACGGGCAGCGGCAATCTCGCGTACCGAACTCTGGTCGAAGTTAAGGCGTACGCTGACCCCCACAAGATCTGAAAC
>CAZETN010000124.1:0-4678 GCA_964514475.1 uncultured Bacteroides sp. | reverse complement strand
TGCTGCTCGAAACCGAAAACTACTATCTGCAGGACAACGGCCGAGAGATGCCCACAATCCCCGACCCGCTGTGCTTTATCATCGACGAGAAAAACCGCAGCGTGGAGCTCACCGACAAGGGTATCGACGAACTCACGGGTACCACTCAGGACCCCCAGTTCTTTGTCCTTCCCGACATCGCCAGCCAGCTCAGTGACCTTGAACACATAGCCGACCCCGAGGAGCGCGCGGCCAAAAAAGACGCTCTCATGCAGGACTTCTCGCTCAAGAGCGACCGCGTACACACCGTGGTTCAGTTGCTCAAGGCATACACCCTGTTCGAAAAAGACCAGGAGTATGTAATCGACGACAACAAAATCAAAATCGTCGACGAACAGACCGGCCGCATCATGGAAGGCCGCCGTTACAGCGACGGTCTGCATCAGGCCATCGAGGCCAAGGAAGGCGTAAAGGTCGAAGCCGCCACACAGACTTTCGCCACCATCACCCTGCAGAACTACTTCCGCATGTACCACAAACTGTCGGGTATGACAGGTACAGCCGAAACAGAGGCCGGTGAGTTCTGGGACATCTACAAACTCGACGTGGTGACCATTCCCACCAACCGTCCCGTGGCACGTCACGACCTCAATGACCGGGTATACCGCACCCAACGCGAGAAGTATGCCGCCGTTATCGATGAAATCGAACGGCTGGTAGGCGAAGGACGTCCGGTGCTTGTGGGCACCACCTCGGTCGAAATTTCCGAAAAACTCAGCCGTATGCTGCAGATGCGCCGTATACCCCACAACGTCCTTAACGCCAAACTACACCAGCGCGAGGCCGAAATCGTGGCTCTCGCAGGCCGCAAGGGGACAGTCACCATCGCCACCAACATGGCCGGCCGCGGTACAGACATCAAGCTCACTCCCGAAGTCAAGGAAGCCGGCGGTCTGGCAATCATAGGCACCGAGCGTCATGAGAGCCGTCGTGTCGACCGCCAGCTGCGCGGACGTGCCGGACGTCAGGGCGACCCGGGTACCTCGGTATTCTACGTGTCGTTCGAAGATCCTCTGATGCGCGTATATGCCTCCGAGTCAATCATGAAAATGCTTGACCGCCTCGGCTTCAAGGAAGGCGAGATGCTTGAGCACAAAATGATTAACAACTCAATCGAAAAAGCCCAGAAACGCGTCGAGGAAAACAACTTCGGCATTCGCAAGCACCTGCTTGAATACGATGACGTGATGAACAAGCAGCGCACATATATATATACGCTGCGTCACCACGCCCTGATTGGCGAGCGCATAGGCATCGATATATCCAACATGATATACGATACCATCGAAAACCTCATCGACAACTACAGCGAAGCCGCCGATTACGACGACCTGAAGATGGAGCTGATGAAGGTGCTCACCATCGAACCACCTTTCTCGGCTGAAGAATACGGCAGCATGGAGAAGGACAAACGCGTCGAGACCCTGCATGCACTGGCAATGGAAACCCTGCAGCGCAAGAGCCAGCGCATCATCGACATGGTGATGCCCGTTGTCAACGAGGCTGTCGAGGCCGGTGAGACCGGCCTGCGTGCCGTACCCGTAACCGACGGCAAGCGCATTTTCCGCATCCTCTTCGATCTGGAGACCGCCGCAAAGACTCAAGGATCAAGCCTTGTCAAAGAGTGGCAGCAGAAACTCTTGCTGCACACCATCGACGAACTCTGGAAAGAGCATCTTCGCGACCTGGACGAGTTGCGCCAGAATGTGCGCAACGCCAGCTACGAGCAGAAAGACCCGCTGGTAATCTATAAAGTTGAGTCGTTCCACCTGTTCGAGCGCATGCTCAGCGAGCTCAACTCGCGCGTTGCCTCGTCTCTCGAACGCGGACAGATATTCGTCCGCCAGACCCCTCCCGCAGCCCCCGAACAGACTGCCCCCAGCCAGCCCGAGGTATCGCGAGCAATGCCCGAACCCCGTCAACGTCAGGATTACAAAGTATCTAAAGCCACACTGCCCAGCGAGAACTCCGAGTCGGCACAGCGCGCGGCAGCCTCAGCTCCCCGCGGCGAACAGGCCAAACCGATGCCGGCAAAAGCCGCCCCCCGCATTGGCCGCAATGATCCATGCCCATGCGGCTCCGGCAAAAAATACAAAAACTGCCACGGACGTAATGCCTGACTGTGATTGACCCATACAATCAACTCAGATAAACCGAAATCGGGACGCTCATCCATACAGCGTCCCGATTTTGTCCTCCCCCCCCAAAAAAAAACGCCTCTCGCCGCATTGACGTTGATAATACGCAAAACCGCTGTGCAATCCGGAACGTTGCATTTTCCGGACACTTGAGAACGTGCAGACAGATTAGTCCATTTTATATAAAAATTGTCTTATAACGCCAACGCGTTTGCAGATTGCATTTCTTTTTGTATTTTTGTTTTTCAATATAGAACAAATCTAAAGAATATGAAAAAATTCATCTTAGGCGCTGCGATGGCGGCCATCGCCGCTACAGGCATTACCGCACAGGCACAGAATTCGGTTTTCGAATCTGACGACAACACTATGATTGTACGCCCGGTCATCTCGCTGGATGTGACCTGCCCCACCGATGTGTCACTGATTGACGGACTGCTCAAAAGCAACTTACTCGACCCCGGAGCCGGCCTGTCATTCGGCGCCGACCTGCAGATACCTCTCTGGAAAAATCTCTATCTTCGTCCGGGTGCGCAGTTCTACTATCACACCGCCAAATTCAGCAAGGAAATTCTCAATCAGATGGAAGCCGAAGACGGCCTTACCCCCATATCCGGCTCGGTACGCGAGTTCGGTTTGAGCATCCCCATCGTAGTCGGTTACCACTTCGACCTCGACCCCGTAAAACTTCACTTCTTTACAGGACCCGAGTTCAATATCGGCTTCAGCGGAAAAGTACATGCCGGCTACCGCTCCAACGGCGTAAAGCTCAACAGCAGCGAATCCATGTATGACGAACTGCGTCGTGGCGATGTAGCCTGGGTTGTCGGTGCAGGCGTTGAATATGACCGGTTCTATGTTTCTCTGTCAGCAAAGCCCGGCATGGTGAACTGGGTGAAAGACGATATCATATACGGCACCTCCGCCAACGAGAACTATAAGCTGAAGATGAAAAAGACCAACGTCTCGATTGCCTTCGGTTATAACTTCAGCCTCTGATAAAGCTATCGGACCTAATGACAGACCCTACATAGTGTTACAAAGCGAATAAGTACAAACAACAACAGCAAAACGGCTGCGCGTCGGACAAATGACACGCAGCCGTTGATATATTGTACCGCAGGGTGCCGCTCAGCGCGACAGTTCTATGCGGTTTTCGGCAGCCATACGACGCAGATTGAGCAGAGCATAGCGCATACGGCCGAGGGCAGTATTTATACTGACGCCGGTACGCTCGGCAATCTCCTTGAACGACATACACGAGTAATAGCGCATGACAAGCACCTGACGCTGCTCGCGCGGAAGTGCTTTCACAAGGTGACGGACATCGTCGCGCAGGGCGGTGGCGCACATAATATCTTCGACGTTGTCATCACACAGGTCACGACGGTTCAGCAAGTCATAGTCGGCTTCGTCGGTGGACAGAAGCGCCTCTGCCTTCTCGCGCCTGAAATGGTCGATAACGGCATTATGCGCGATGCGCAACAGCCACGAGCCAAATTTGCCGTCGGCAGAGTAACGTCCCTGCTTGACGGTTGTAATTACCTTTACGAATGTCTCCTGAAACACATCGTCAGCCACATCCTCGTCTTTGACAATATGCAATATGTAATTGTGTACCCGTAGTTTGTGTCGTTCGAGAAGCTCATCAAAAGCCCGGTTCTTGCCCGAGGCGAATTCAGCCACCAACTGATCATCGGTCAGCTTGTTGAGTTGTTGCATTGTTTGAACAAATTAAATGATTGGAGTAGAATTGTTCAATAGGCAGTGATAATTTTGGTGAACTTGTAATATTATTGTCTGATAACGGATATATGCGCAATCCTTCAGGCCAGGACGAAACCGGTTACACCCCGGCAATACCGGATTTTTTGCATACAGCCGCAAAGATACGCACAATAAATTGATTGTGCAAGCGTTGCAAGGTCCCATTAATCATTTTTTAATGAAAAGAGTGATAATTTACGCCAATCAGAGCGGCGCACCTGAAGATTTTTCTGCAGACGCCGCAATAAACCAGAGCCAAAGGACGTTTTAACAATGTAAATAACCCCCTGAAAATTCTGCCTATGGAGAAAACCTTTACACAACCCGAGCAGTCCATGACACAGCCTCAGACATCCAACCGCGCCCGTCGTACGCGCGGCCCCAGACAACAGACCCTGGCTATTCTGCGCCAGTTCGCACGTGCCTATCAGCCCGCACCTGCAGGCGGCTTCATACTCAACTGAGCCGCTGCGTACAAGTAAGCAGAAACACTAAATGAAGGTGTCAATATCCATATTTCCACCGCATTAACAAGAAATCGACAAATCGGGCGCTTGCAGGTTTGAAAAATATTTCATACCTTTGCGCTCGATTTGAAGCGCTGACACCGCGCCACACCGCCGGAACATGCGCCAAAATCGCCAAAATTAATCATCAAAACCCATAAACGCTAACCATGCAGTACGAAACCGTTTTCATTTTAACTCCCGTTCTGGCTGATGCCCAGATGAAGC